>CAYPVA010000077.1:0-8735 GCA_964414045.1 uncultured Lishizhenia sp.
ATCAATGTTGGTGGTGACCTCGCAAAAACGTTAGGTATCAAACCTATTTACTTTGACTTAGGGAAATACAATATCAGAAAAGATGCGGCCATTGAACTCGATAAAATCGTGAAGGTAATGAACGAAAATCCTACCATGGTCATCGAACTAGGTTCACACACCGATTGCCGCAGTAGTGTTAAGTTCAATGAAACACTTTCTGCCAATCGCGCGAAAGCTTCTGCTGCTTACATCAAACAGCGCATTAGTAACCCAGAACGCATTTATGGAAAAGGTTATGGTGAATCTCGCTTACTCAATGATTGTGGATGTGAAGGAACCGTTAAATCTACTTGTACAGAAGCTGAGCACCAATTAAACAGACGAACAGAGTTTATCATCATTAAGATGTAAATACTTCATGCTTATTTGAAAAGCCCTCTATTTCTTAGAGGGCTTTTTTATTTGAGTAAGTTATCTAGTTTTGCCTGAATCATTTTCGAGCTACTTAATTCAATACGCAAGATTAACGAGCATTCGGTATCTAAATTTTGTTCTAAGATTTCGACATTTGCTTTTTTAAGTAGATCCATCACCAAATACAATTTCTCGTAAGGAAATTGAATGGCAAATTGAATTTCCTCTTCTTTTTCGACGATTTGAGCTGCCTCTAACGCGGCTTTGGCTGCAGTGCGATAGGCAGAAATGAGCCCACCTACCCCTAGGTTTGTACCACCATAATAACGAACTACGGCAATCAATACATCCGTGAGGTCGAAAGCTTGAATTTGCCCTAAAATGGGTGGACCTGCGGAATTGGATGGTTCGCCGTCATCGGAAGCGCGGTATAACTTTTTATCGGCACCAAGACGAAAGGCCGAACAAACATGAACAGCCAAATGATGTTCTTTTCTTTTCTGCGCAATAAATGCCTTGACTTCCTCTTCACTTTGAACAGGAACTGCAAAGGCTAAAAATTTTGAACCCTTTTCTTTATAGAATCCTTCAGCTAGTGCTTTTATTGTTTGATAGCTTGCCACATGGTAAAATTACACGCATTAATCCTTAATTTAGTCTCATGATAAAGAAAATAGGCTATTTTGCGATTTTAATTGGTTTGCTAACTGCCTGTGGCGACGATCCCATCACACCGCCTACCGTGACTGGTCCACAGCAATACGGCGTACCTTTCGTTGCTGTACCTCAAATTGAACAAGCTACCATTTATGAAGTCAATTTAAGAGCGCAATCTAGCGAAGGCAATTTGCAAGGTGTTATCTCTAAATTACAACACATCAAAGATCTTGGCACCAATGTGATTTGGCTCATGCCCATTTATGAACAAGGTGTCACTAATAGTGTCAATTCTCCTTACTGCATTAAAGATTATACGAAAGTTAACCCCGAATATGGGACACTTTCAGATTTGCGATCGCTCACTGATCAAGCGCATGCACTAGGTATGGCAGTCATTTTAGACTGGGTTGCCAATCATACTTCTTGGGATCATCCTTGGATAAGCGCGCACCCCGAATGGTATAGTAAAAATAGTGCCGGTCAAATTATTATTCCACCAGGCACAAACTGGAACGACGTTGCTGACCTTAATTTTGAACAAGATGCGATGCGCAAAGCACAAATAGATGCGATGAAATACTGGGCACTGGAAGCAAATGTCGATGGCTTTCGCTGCGATTATGCAGATGGTGTTCCGTTTGATTTTTGGCAGGAAGCCATTTCAGCACTTAGGGCGCTGCCAAACCGCGATTTACTCATGCTTGCAGAAGGTACGCGAACAGACCATTATCAAGCAGGTTTTGACCTCACCTATGGCTGGAACTATTACGGGGCATTGAAAAATGTTTGGACCGGAAGTTCAACAAGTACATTGACTAGCAGCCACCAAACCGAATTTAGTAATATACCTAGCGGGAAAAGTAAAATTAGGTTTACAACCAATCACGATGAATCTGCTTGGGATGCCTCCCCGATGAGTCTATTCAATGGTAAAAACGGAGCCATAGCCGCCAGTGTTGTGAATGTTTTTTCGGGTGGTGTACCGCTACTTTATACAGGTCAAGAAGTTGGCAAAACAGGTACCACACCTTTTTTCTCAAATGCCACCATCAATTGGTCAGCCAACCAAGATATGCTTGCAGCATATCAGAAAATTTACAGCATCTACAACGCATATGCTGCTGCTCGGAGTCAGTCTATTTCGGCATATCAGCTTTCTAATGACCTCATATGCTGGAAAAAAACCAGTGGCACATCCTCCATATTAATACTCGTAAACATCAGAAATAGCACCATCAATGTCAATTTACCCCCTATTCTTGCGGGGAATTTTGTCAATTTAATGACCAACCAAAATGAAACTATTGGCACCAGCCTTTCGTTGACACCTTATGCGTATAGAATTTATTCAATGAATTAATTTGAATTCAAATGAGAAACCCTATATTCCTCTTTCTTTTATTGTTGCTCCCTTATTTTTCTTTGGCCCAAAGATCAAAAAAACAAGCTGTTGTTTACGATGTAGTTGAGCTTAAAAATGGTAAGATACTTTATGGTAAAATGATTGCACTAGACAACAATTATGTCTTAACTTTTCGAGACGAATACAATCGGATGTATTATTTGTCCAAAGAAATGTATAATTACATTGAGGAAGACCGCACCT
Organism: uncultured Lishizhenia sp.; assembly: GCA_964414045.1. Lineage (GTDB taxonomy): Bacteria > Bacteroidota > Bacteroidia > Flavobacteriales_D > Crocinitomicaceae > UBA952. Next base: position 2,663 of record CAYPVA010000077.1, read on the forward strand.
TTGAGAAAAGAGTGCGTTACTATGACAGCATCGTTAAACCAAGAAAAGTAGATGAATTTGACTTTCATGTTGGTCTAAATACAATGTTTGCAGGCATCGATAATGGTTTTGTAGCAGATGACTACTATGTCTCGAGTAATAGCAATGGTGTGTTCTTTGAAACGCCTATTTGCCTGAATCTAGGTGTTGGAAAATACTTTAAACAACAACACTTTGTTGGTCTTGAAATGGATTTAAAAGCAATTGGTGGGCCGCAAACATTTCTTCAGACTGCCCTGCAATATCAATTTTTCTATGACGACATGAAAACTGATGTTGCGCGTTACATTCCAGTTAACTTAGGATACCAAGCATTGACTACAACAGAAAGGTTTCAGGTACCAGATTTGACAATGCCACCATTACCCAATTACATAGACAAGGACTTTTCCATGAATGTTAATAGTGTACACCTTGGCATTGGGCATGGTTGGTCATTTATTGGCAAAGACAAGCACTATTGGAACCTTGAATTGCTTTTGTACAAAGGGCTTTGGTCTAGTTATTCATTCATTACAAATGAATTAACCGATCCTCAGCTTAAATATCAAACCTCAGGGGTTCAGTTTAAATTAGGTTATCATTTTTAAGGAAATCGCCTCAAATGAAAATGCGCCAGATTTTAGTCTTTTTTCTTTTTGTTTCGCATTCATCTTTTTGTCAAGATATTTTTGAAATTGCGCGAAAAGGTAGTCGGGTTGAAATGGAGAAATACCTCAAAAAGCACCCTGACGAACTCAATCTGATCTCCGATCAAGGAGCGAGTCCATTTCTTCTTGCTGCCTACAACGGCAATAACGAAGTTGCCAACTTACTCATTGAAAAAGGTGCAGATCTGAAGCATTGTTTCCCTCAGGGTGCTGTCATTTATGCGCTGATTTATAAGAATAACTTAGTGTTGCTGGAAGAAGTTCTAAAAAACGGAGTCTCTCCCAATGATAGCTGCCAATTTGAGCAAATGGGTTACCCATTACACTTCGCAATGACCTTACAACGTTATGACGCGATACAAATACTCATGAAATATCAATTAAATTTGACAATCAAAGATCAGCAAGGAAGAACGCTTGATCAATTACTTTTGCTTTACGGAGACCCCCATTTAACAGAAATTCTAAACCATGAAAAATAAACTTGTACTCCTTTTTCTAAGCTGTTTGTTCACCACAGCTTTTATGGCACAAACCTACACGACCGGAGTGATCAATTTGACCACGACAAGTGGGCTTGCTATGTCTGTAAAAATCGATGTCGGGACGCAAGTAACACTCACCCTCACTGGCCCAACTGGACGCTGGTTTGCGCTTGGATTTAATGCCAACAGCATGACCAACGGCACTGATGTCGTGGGTGTACACAGCGCAGGTACCCTAAGCGCTTTTGATGCAAAGCTTATTGGTTTTGGAGCCCCAGTTACCGATTCCCAGCAAGATTGGACAATTACTTCTGATGTAAGCAACGCCGGTGTTCGCACAGTTATCGCTACACGCGCATTGAATACCCTTGACCCCAATGACTACACTTTCAGTGCAACCCCTTCGACACTCAGCCTCATTTGGGCACGCTCCGGTTCGGCAAGTTTTACTTATAGTAACCATGGGTCAACAAATCGTGGAACAGCACTTGTTAATTTTACTTTTGTACCCGCGCCAACGCCACCTGCTGCACCTACTGGAGCTGCTAATCAAACTTTGTGCAGTGGAGCAACACTTGCGCAACTCTCTGTAACCGGGACCGCTATTCAGTGGTATGCAAGTCCTACAGGAGGTGCTGCTTTACCAAGCAATACTACCCTAGTAAACGCAACAACCTATTACGCCTCTCAAACAGTAAATGGTCTTGAATCTACAAGCAGACTTGCTGTTACTGTAACGCTGAATACTGCACCAGTGGCACCAAGTGCTATCAATGGTCCTGTTCATTTTTGTTTCAATTCACTTGGTCAATCTTATTCAATTGGAAGCGTTGCAGGCGCCACATCTTACATCTGGACGACACCTGCAGGTGCAACAGGTTCAAGTACATCAACAAATATTAATCTGCTCTTTACGCCGGGTTTTCAAACAGGCACATTAAGCGTTAGAGCACAGAATACCTGTGGACAAAGTGCAGCCACTACTTTGGTTATTAATCAACACCTCGCCTCCGCTACAAATATTTCAGTTTCGGCATGTGAAGCTTATAACTTCAATGGTCAGAACTATACGCAAAGTGGGGTTTATACGTATCAAGGTACAACCATTTGGGGCTGTGATTCTTCAGTTGTACTCAATTTAACCATATACAATACGGCTACAACTACTCAAACTGAAAGTGCCTGTGGAAGTTATGCATGGAATGGTCAGTCGTTTTTTACAAGTGGACAATATACAGATACGCTTCAAACAGCAAACGGCTGTGATTCTATCATCAATTTGAACCTTACCATACATCCAATCGTATCTCAAAGTTTTGATACAACCGTACTTGACTTATTTCTTTGGAATGGCATTGACTATACCACATCAGGCACCTACACACAATTTTTTACTTCCGTTCATGGTTGTGATAGCACCGTGACTTATAATGTTACCATCAATGATAGTGGTTTAGGCGAGCTGGATGTTCAGCAATTGCTTTATCCAAATCCAATCAAAGGAAACGGCATCATTTATATCTCAGCACTTGATGAAATGAGTCGCTATGAAATCTATAGCATTGCTGGTGTACTGTTTCAAGCCGGGCACACAAAAAACGGCCATATTGAACTCAAAGACTTACCAAGCGGCAACTATTACATTGCAGTTAATAAACAACGACTACCTTTTGTAGTCAATTAGCAGTACTCGCTTCAATTACAGGTCACCCTAATTGCCTCATTGAAAATCTTATAGTTTCTGATTGTTGTATTGCATTTTCTAACAATCAATGCGGCAGGCCCTGCGCCTAATCCGATACCACCAGCTATGCCAGGAGCAGCTTCCCACGTTGCTACTCCGATGATAACACCCCAAATAAAGGTTCCACCAATGCCGTATAGAACGCCGATAACTTTCCCTGTTCTTGCTTTTTCTAAGACAAATCTTTCTGTTGCAAATTTTTTGTCGATGCCAAGATCTGTTACACCGTCGAGCCGAACAACCTCATCCTTTTTCATATAAAAAGTTCCTGCTTGTCCCTCAATGGCAAAATAAAAATTGCCATCTGATTGAAAATAATAATCTGAAAGTATATACTGACAGCCAGAGGTTGTACTCAGCGTTTTAACGACTGGTACTTCACTTGTTCCATATCGATACTCATCAGAAATAGTTGAGCTGTTTGTATTGGCTGGGACCTGCGTCGTATCAGTTGTACGCGTCTTTGGTTGGCTAGTTGATGCGATATTAACCACTTTTGGGCGCTCCGGTTTGGTATATTTTTGAGCCTCTGCCATCTGGTAATAATTCAAATAGCGATCCATTTTTTTAGTTTGGTGATAAGCTAGCAAAAAGAATAAAGGTGTCAATGCTAATTGAGGTGACTTTACAAAAAATGGACTAGGCTGGGCTAAGTCAACAGCCATTGCAGCAAGCGATGCGGCACTTAACCCTAGGAATATTTTTGGTTGGAGTGCTGCCAACTTTAGGTTTTGGTTTTTTAGGGCAAATTTGTAATCTTTTCCGGTTAAAAATGTAGTCTCTTGTAGATCGCTTTCACAGATTTTATGGATCTGCTGACTTGGAAATTCTCGGAAATAGAGGGTGTCGTCAGATTTAAAATAATACTTCATGCATGTAATGACAGAATCTGATCCCTTCAGTTTTAAAAATACCCATTCATCTTGATCAGGAAAGTGCTTCTTGTATTGCAAATTGGCAAAAAGACCTGTTTGAGCAGCGAACGGCAGACAGAAAAATAATGGGAGTATTCGAAGTAAAGCTTTCATTTGGTGAAGGATTTGACGTCAAAGTTAAACTGAAGGACTTGTTAACCCGAACTTGATTTCACAAGGAAAAGCTCCTGAGTTGCGTATTTCGCAAGTTAATTAAGAACAAACATAATGCTGCGCTTTTTTGTAGGCATTGTGCTCGTGGACATTTTGAATTGCGGTCTTCAACAGACTTGAAAAGATGCTTGATATAAATTGAAAACCTTTAAATTTAAGACATGAAAAATTTTGTGCTGCCGCTGTTTATTTTGCTCATCCATAGTGTATGGGCTCAAATCCCAAGCTATGTTCCTGTATATGGCCTTTTATCCTACTACCCATTTAACGGAAACGGCAACGATGCCAGCGTAAATTCCAATCACTTGACAAACAATGGTGCTGTTCCTACCACCGATCGTTTTAATAATGCCAATGCAGCATATAATTTCAATGGCAGTACCCAATACTTGATGCAAAACACACCGAATTTTATTTTTAATCCTGCTTCGACATTTACGGTGTCTTTGTGGCATAACCGCAATAATAGCTCGGTGGTTGGGATTCCGATCATGCATGCAACCAACGCTGCTGGTAACTTCATTTGGATTTTTCAAACAGGTGCTACAAGTATGCAGTTTGGAACCAATAAGCAGCAAGCAGCTTGGTTCTGGGCACAAAGCACAAGCACAACCAGTGTTTGGACACATATTGTGATGGTATACAATGCCGGAGTTATGACATTATACAAAGACAATGTACTTGTAGCTACTACAAACTTTACACACACCGGTGTCACAAGCACGACCCTACCACTTTATGTAGGTCGTGGAATAGGAGGCAACTATTTTAATGGGAAAATCGATGACATCGGTATTTGGAACCGTTGCCTCACAACTTGTGAGATCAATGATTTATTCAATGCCTCCAATTCACTTACAACAGTAAATGCAGGCCCCAACCTGTATGCTTGTAATGGTGGTTCTGTTACGCTCAATGGAACAGGCGCCAATACCTATATTTGGTCTCCAAATGTCACAAATGGCACCACATTTACCCCTAGCATCAATCAAACCTACACCCTTACAGGAATCAATACAAATGGTTGCTCGGCCTGGGATCAAACAGATGTTTTACTTCAACAGTATAGCATTGATGCCGGCGCAAATCAAACCGTTTGCCAAGGAAACAGTGTTACCTTAGCCGCATCAGGTTCCGGTAATTTTAGCTGGAATAATAACGTCCTCGATGGGCAAGCATTTGTGCCCAACCAAGGAGGATACTACACCGTAAGTGCAACGAGCCCCCAGGGATGTATTGCAACGGACTCTTTATTGCTTACCATTAACCCTTTGCCTGATGTAGATGCGGGCACTGACACCGTAATTTGTGGTGGCACACCAGTTATTTTTAATGCCACAGGGGCTCAAAACTATTCATGGAGCAACGGCGTATCCAACGGTCAAAGTATTGCTGTAAACAGTTCCGCTACTTTCACGGTAGTAGGAACCTCTGCAGCTGGCTGTGTGGCTCAGGATAGCATTTCTGTCATCGTAAATCCCATTCCAAATATCAATGCTGGCCCAGATGTCTACACATGTCAAGGACAATACGTAACCTTCAATGCTGTTGGCGGGATCAATTTACAATGGAATAATGGCGTACAAGATGGGGTGCCATTTTTACCTATATCAAATGGAACTTATGTAGTTACCGGAATGAGTAATGATGGTTGCTATGGCAGCGATACACTCCTTTTAAATTATGGTAATTTACCTGATCTCAATGCAGGCCCAGACCAACAAATTTGTTTTGGTGAAGAAGCCATACTTTATGGAACAGGTGGTATTTTTATGTACTGGAATAACGGTGTTGCTGATAGCATTCCTTTTATTCCGTCAACAACTACCTCCTATGTGCTTACCGGAGCAAGCCCTGAAGGTTGCTTGAGTACCGATACCGTAACAGTTTTTGTCAATGAGTCCACCAGTTCTACGCTCAATATTACAGCAATTGATAGCTACACTTTAAATGGTCAAACCTATACAACATCGGGAACCTATACCCAGATTTTCACCAATGCGGCTGGTTGTGATAGTTTGGTCACTCTCAATCTTACATTAGATTTTACAGGTATCGAAGAAAATG
>CAYPVA010000078.1:0-8472 GCA_964414045.1 uncultured Lishizhenia sp.
GAAATGTGACGTAAACGACAGATTGAACCGCGCCTGGTTTTTTAACAAATATGACACGATTTCCTTTGTCGAACTGACCTTTGCCTAAGGTGGCGTTGTATGCCGGAGCACCTTGCCACGCACCAAAATAACGATTGACAAGCGCTTCAGCTTGAGCACGGTTGATATCGCCCACGATTACTAAATAGGATCCAGCCGGTGAAAAGTTTGCTTTGTAGTGTGCAATAATGTCTGCACGTGTTATATTTTTAAGACTTTCTTCCGTCATGACCTCGCCGTAAGGATGTCCTGGGAAGTTGATCTTTTTGGTTGCGTTTTTAGCCATTTGGCCAGCGTCTGCTTTGGTTGACTGCAAGCCAGATAAATTTTGCTTGCGCAAGCGCTCGATTTCACTTTCAGGGAAGCTCGCATTGAACATAACGTCTGTCATGAGCTCAAGCCCCTTGTCAAGGTGTTTTGTAAGGCAGTTAAGGTACATGCCGTCGCCACCTGCACTGAGGTTCGCGCCGATGAAATCGATTTCTCGGTCAAGTTGATCCTTGCTGCGCGTTTGCGTGCCAGTCATGAGTAATTCTCCCGTGAAATCGTCCAGGCCAGCTTTGTCAGCTAATAATCTTGGGCTAGATCCAGAACTATACTCAATGGAAACTTTCGGTATTTTGTGATTCTCAGATAAAACTACTGTGATGCCATTGGCTGTAGTAAATACCTGAGATGCAGGAATATTGATTTTTGGAGCCGCAGCCGCATCTGGGCGCTTCGAACGATCAATTTGTGCCTGAACAAGTGCGGTGCTTGCTAATGCGAGGGTCAGTATGATGGTTTTCATTGGGCTTATTTTTCTTTAGGTAAATAGTAAAGGATGACGCGTGCGTCTTGGTTCAAGTAGGTTTTGGCAACGCGAAGGATGTCTTCACGGCTCACTTTTAGGTAGTTATCAAGCAAAGTGTTTACGCGACTAGCGTCACCATAGTACACATGGTTATCGGCCAAATTTTCGGCAATACCTGCGATGCTTGCGTTACTAGATGCAATGTCATTTTCAAATTTATTGCGCACTTTTTGAAACTCTTCTTCACTGATGAGTTCTGATTTGATGCGCGAGATTTGAGCATCAAAGGCGTTGAGCACTGTATCCAAGGCAACTTCTTGGGGGATAATTGCCGCAAAAATACCGATGCCTGCATCTTCAAGGCCGTAGTTAAAAGAAAAGGCATATTGCGCCAATTCACGTTTTTCTACAATTTCCTTATTGATGCGCGAAGAACTTCCTCCGGACAACACTTCGTTTAAAAACTCTAGTGCATAAGTGTCGGGGTGTGTTTGCGCTGGCATTTTATAGCCTATGAAAATTCCTGGTAATTGGATGTTGTCATAGATGGTGTCTTTGATTTGTCCGATAATGGGGCTGCTATCTTTTTGTGTGCGCTCAATTGTGCAAGGCTTTGCTAGATAGGTCGCGATTAATTTTTTTGCTTCGGGTTGCGTGCTCGCTAGGAAATTCTTGGCGTCAAATTTAGATTTGTCCACTTGGTAGCGCGCTTTAAAGGCATCATCGCTGAGGCTGATGAAATCGCGGTAAAGATTGATGGCTTGTCCTTTTGGGATGCTTCCAAAATATTGGTCAATCCATTTTTTTGTTTGGGCGATATCGATGTCGCCTGCAATAGAGAGCGTTGCATTTGAAGGCACATAGAAGGTTTTGTAGAAATTGATGTAATCTTCTTCTTGCGCAGCGTCGAGGTGCTCCATGCTTCCGATCGGTGCCCAGTTGTAGGGGTGACTTGCAAAAACGCGTTTAAAAATTTCAGTAAAAAATGATCCGTAAGGTTGATTGTCAACACGTTGTCTTTTTTCTTCTTTGACAACACTGCGTTGTGTTTCAATTCCTTTGATATCGACCTTGGCATGCAACATGCGCTCACTTTCTAACCAGAGTCCGAGTTCGGTTTGGTTCGAAGGCAGGATTTCGTAATAGTAAGTGCGGTCTTGGGAAGTGTTGGCGTTGAGTGTACCTCCATTTTTTTCAACAAGCTCACTGTATTCACCACGACCTATGTTTGCCGATCCTTCAAACAAAAGGTGCTCAAAGAAATGTGCAAAACCAGTTCGGTTCGGATTTTCATTTTTCGAGCCCACATGATAAAGCACGGATACGGCAACGATAGGAGTAGCGTGTTCTTCGTGTAAAATAACGTGCAGACCATTCGGAAGGTCATAGGCGACGTAAGTAATTTTTTGTTGGCTCCAACTCGTCAGGGAACTGAGGAAGAGGCCTAATAAAAGGGTTTTTTTCATGGCATTTTAGATAAGCAGCACGAAGATACGTTTATTGAAGTAAAATTGGTAATTTTGAGTAATGAGCTTTCCACAATTTTCAGGCAGTCTTCTTCTGGTTTTGTCAACAACCTTGACTTACGCCCAAGGAATTGTTCCAACCCTTGACTTCAACAATTTTTTTGTTTCTTTCCAAGACGGCTATTTTCGTCCAATTGAAATACAACCTATCGTGAGTTACAAGGCAGGTGATGAAGTAGTGGCTTACATTGATACACGTGGTAACCTCAAACTCTACGACGGCAAAGAGCGCATTGACGTCACTACGCTAAATGTAGAATATCAAGTTTCAGATCACCTCATGGCCTACAAAATTGCCAATGGTGTCCGGATGTGGGATGCCGGCAAATTTACGCCGCTCACCAATTTTGGTCGTGAATTCATTGTCAAAGACAGCATTATCGTTTATGAAGATACCCGTTATCAATCTTTAAACGTTTATTGGAATCAAAAAATGGAAAGTTTAGTGACCATTACAAATGGCCTTTCCATGAACGCCTCCATCGGAGAAAATTTAGTGGTGTACAAAGACAACAGCAATACTTACTTTGTTTATTGGAGGGGGCAAAAGTTTGAAATAGGAACCTACAATGAAGAGGTGCTCAATTTTCAGCTCGGCACCGATGTCATGTGTTTCAAAGACCCCTACACACAGTCTTTTTATGTTTTTGACAGCGGGGTGTTTCAAGAGGTAGAATCTTTTCCAATTAAGCAATATAAGGCCGGAAGAGGTTTTGTTGTTTACGAAGATATGAATGGCAATTTATGGCATTATCAGGCTGGTCAAAAAACTGCGCTCTCGAATTTTTCTTCTGAATTCTGGGACGTCAAAGACGACCTCTGTGTCTGGATGGAAAACTCCTACCTTTTTGCCTACAGTAACAACCAAAGAATCCAAGTAGCTACCTATCGTCCTCAGACCTATCTTTTAAAAAACAACGTACTGGTTTACCGCAATATCATCGGTGGTGTATCAGCTTTGGTTGACGGCAAAATACAAGACCTTACTAATTTTCCAAATGCCGAATTTGATATTTTTGGCAACAAAGTGCTCGTAAAGCTGCCCAACCAGACCTCTGTTGTTTTTATGAATGGTAAACTGTATGCCAACTAGCCGCACAACATTAGCTTTCCTCTTTTTTTTCTGTTCGATTGCTTCAAATTTCTCTGCTCAAAATTTGCGTTTTGACAGGCTCGAACAACTTTTTGACCAAGGATATTATAAATTGGTTTACAAAAAAACGCTGCGGCTGCTCAACGATCCAGCTTATGACTATTCGCTCTTACCCAATTATTACAAAGCCATTAGTGTTTTGGAATTGGCCCAACAAGCAAAATGGAAAAAGCGCCATGAAACAGAGTTTAACTGGGCCATAAACTACCTTCTCGAATTAAAAAAACAAAGAAAAGGGCAACAACTTTTACTGGCGCATCGTACTGAACTCGAGGCATTATATACAGACATAACACATCACTGTGCAGCATTGTCAATGTCAAAATCAAAGCAAGAATTCGAAGTATGGAAAGGGTTTAGCACTCATTTTTTTGCAGACTTCAAAGTATCCCCAGCCAACAACAGTCAGTTTCCTGCTTATTCACAAGAAGCGCTTGCGCTAATAAAACAACAAGCTATCGTTGCTGAGGCGCAACAGCATTTGGGTGTGAGTTATTTGACCTCCGGAGCAGATCCTGCTGGTTTTGATTGCAGTGGGTTTACCGTTTATGTGTTTGATAAAGAAGGGGTAGCGTTGCCGAGAAGGGCGGTCGATCAATATGAATTTGCCGAAAAGATTACGCCTGAAGAAGCCCAAATTGGTGACCTCGTTTTTTTCTCAAATGGTGGCCAAGTAAATCATGTGGGTATTTTAATCAGCGAAAGAGGTGCGCCCAAGCTAATGATCCATTCGAGTTCGAGTATCGGCATTTCAATTGCAGACATAGAAAATTCATCTTACTGGAATAGTAGGGTGGCTGGTTATGGACGTGTATTGAAGCAGTAATCCCTTTTACTTTGTGCTCAAAATCCGCAGGCCAAAATACCAAAATACGCCTATTGCTTGAAGGCTCATGCCAAAGTAGAGTAACTGTAGTTCAGCATTTAAAGCGGCTTTGGTTTCTAGACCAATTGCAAAAACAGTAAGCAGACAAAATGCAATGAACCATTTATTTTCGATGAGGCCTTTACCGTGTTGTCTTCTCCAAAACTTACCGGCAAGTAAAACTTGAATAGCGAGTAGTGCTGGCAGCAGCAGCAAAAGAAGTTGAGGTGAGTAGGGGTCTTGGAATTTGAAAACCAAAAAGTATAGCGTCACTTGCGCGGGAATGAGGGTATACAATAAAATTTTGCTCCAGGAAGGATCAGCTTTACTAAAGAAACCCATGACGCTAATGGCACAAATAAAAGGGAAAAGAAAAAGCTGTGTTCCCCAATTGAGGAAGTCCCATTGCAATAAATTCCAGACGCTAAATAGAGAGAGCGATGCGCAAACCAATGCGATGGCTCCGAAAATTTGAGGGCTTTTCTTGATCATGCGTGCATTCTTCTAGATAGTTCAGTTGCGCATACCAAATGCCACAGGGCTCTTGCGCCAACATTGGCGTCCCAATCACCCGCAGCTCCGGGAGCAACTTCGTTGAGGTCAAAACCAATGATTTGGCGTCCACTTTTGACTACTTCAAAAAATAAATAAGCAATCTCTTGGAGTTCAAAACCTCCGGCAACAGGTGTGCCAGTATGAGGGCATAATTCAGGTTTGAGACCATCGATGTCAAAAGAGATGTACACTTTTTGAGGCAATGTTGCAATGATTTTTTCGCAGTGTTGTGCCCAAGTTGTTCCTTTGTATTGTTCGTTTTTAAGTTGCCAGTCATAAAAAGTACTGACCTTTGGGTGTGTTGTTGAAAGCTGTACTTCTCTTTCTGAAACATCGCGGATGCCCACTTGGGTGAGTTGCGCAAGGTTTTTAAGTTCCTTTAAGGCGTTAAACATGATGCTGGCATGCGATTGCTCAAATCCTTCATAAGCTTCGCGTAAATCAGCATGTGCATCAATTTGCAAAATACCATAATCGGTATAGGTTGCATCCAAAGCTTGCAACAATCCGAGTGGGGTAGAGTGCTCACCGCCTAAGACACATGGGATTTTACCCGCATTGAGTAAATGGGTACAGCGCTCAAATAAGTTTTCACGCAACGCCTGGTGTGCATCATTAATTGCTTCCAATACATGACCAAACTGTTTTTGGGCGAGTTCTTCGCCGTGTTCCTCTAAAAATGAAATGTATTCGAGACCCTGTGCACACAAATGGTCGTTGATGTCTAGCCATTCCTGAGAAACGGGCGACATGTATACTTTGGTATCGTAGGCTTTGTCGAGATCCGGATGAAAGAAATCGAGTTGAGTAGAGGCATCTAAAATCGCTTGAGGGCCTTTGCTTGTGCCCTTTCCATAAGAAGCCGTAGCATCCCATGGTACAGGAACAATAACTAAGTCAGCTTCTTGTTCGGAATAAGGAAAACCAAAAATATTCCCATTGGCTATACCAACGCCATTTGGATCAAATGCGGTCATGTTATTTGTTTTGATAGGCTTCTACTGCTTTGCGCACAGAGCCATTTTTAAGTAAAAGTTCTTTGGCAATGTCGAGGTCAAGTTGTAATTCATTGGCGACCATTTTTGCACCGCGCTCTACAAGTTTATCATTACTCAGTTGCATGTCAACCATTTTGTTGCCTTTCACATGGCCTAGTTTGATCATGAGGCTTGTGGAAATCATGTTGAGTACTAATTTTTGTGCAGTTCCTGATTTCATGCGTGTGCTGCCAGTTACAAATTCTGGCCCAACGATTGGTGCCATTGTAATTTGTGCAACTTCAGCTAATGGAGACCCTGGATTACAGGTAATTCCGGCGGTTAGTAGTCCAGCCTGATTGGCTGAATTCAAAGCACCGATAACATATGGCGTCGTGCCAGATGCTGCAATACCCACCACAGTATCCAGTGCAGTTGGTTGGTGTGTTGAAATATCTTTCCAGCCTTGTTCTGTGTCGTCTTCGGCAAATTCAACCGCCTTGCGAATAGCGTTATCTCCACCTGCAATGAGCCCAATAACGCGTCCGTGATCAACGCCAAATGTCGGTGGGCATTCACTGGCATCTACGATGCCCAAGCGGCCACTGGTGCCTGCGCCGATGTAGAAGAGCCTGCCGCCTTTTTGCATGCGCTCAAAACAGGCATCTACAAAAAGATTGATTTGATCAATGATTTTCTCAACAGCACGCGGTACTTCGTGGTCTTGTTCATTGATACCACGCAATAACTCTAGCGTTGACATTTGGTCTAGGCGCTCGTATAAAGAGCTTGATTCTGTAATTCTTTCCATCAGTACAAAAAGACTTGCGAAGCATTATTCTGAAACTGTACATCTACATGATTTTTCAGCGTAGTAGACAAACTGAGACCCGCGTAATCGGTTTTAATAGGGTAGCGTCGATGTTGACGGTCGATCAGCACCACGGTTTTAATTGATTTGGTGGCTTGCTCTAAAAATTTCATGAGGGCATATTGCATGGTTTTGCCACTATTAATGACGTCATCCACTAAAACAATGTAGCCATTTTTAAGTGCTTTTTGTTCAATACTGAAGGTGATCGGGTCGTTCCATGGCTCGTCTTTGTTGAGTTGAATTTCAAAACAATGTATCGTCATGTCGCTGTTTGCACGCAGGATTTCACTGAGTTGTTGCGCCAGGAGATATCCGTTTCCGGCAATTCCGCCGATAAAGACTTCTTTTTGGTCAAATGTAGCCTCGAGCAATTGGTGTCCGAGGCGAACTATTTTTTGCTGAATTTGCTGGTGATCGAGGATTTGTTGCATAGAACAAAGATAAACATTCATAAAAAAGGCCGCTCTTGCAGCGGCCTTTTTTTCAGAATAGGACAATTAATTATTGTTTGATGATTTTAACCGTGCTGTTGTTTACGTGTAGGTAGTAAACGCCCGCGCAGTATTGTTGAAGTGAAATGCTCGGAGCAGTACCTTTTAGTAGCGTTTTTCCTTCCGCGTTTGTCAAGAGGTAGGAGGTATTATGTGTAAGACCATTGATTTGAATAAGGTCTTGACAAGGATTTGGAGCAACAGAAACCATTGAAGTTACTTCAGGGAGGCCAGCTGATGAACGCACGTCAAATACGATGGTTCCTGGTGAAACCCCGGTGTTGAATTGATTGATTTCTGTGTTGTCAGGTCCGAAAACATAAACCTTACCAGTAGAGAAAAAATCGGTGCTTGACGCATAAAGATTACCTGAAACAGGATCTTGTGCGAGGTCGTAGAAATTTTCAGTGATACCGTTTACGGGGCCAACCCAAGACATATTGATGAGGTTGTAATCGTTGAGGGTATTTTCCATTGAAATTTGGTAGACCAATTTGTCGTCGCGAAGTGCAGAGGTGCCACAACCGGTTACTGCATTGGCTAAATTCTGTGTATTTACCAAGCCGTTCAAAGTAACTTTTGATACAGATGTACCTGACCAATCTTTGTTGTTGACGGTAATGAGTTCGTTGTTGAATAAAAACATGTTATCGGGGTTTTTACCCTCTGGACCGAGGTCGATTTCGTTACCGTATTGCAGCGAAACTAGGTCAAGCTGACCAATGAGGCCTTTCTCATTCCCCCACTCGTAAGCATTGTTTACGGCAACATAAACGGTATTGCCCACAACAACTAAGTTTTGGCATGCCCATTTTGGTCCGACAACTGTATCTAATGCAGCGGTCAGTTGTAAATTCGTTTTGTCGTAAACATGCAAATAAGAACTGTAAGTTTGGAGGTATTCTCCTCTTGTGGCAACGAGCTGGTTGTTTGAAATCGCAAGATTTCTGACGCCAGGGCAATTCACGCTCGCCAATTCTTGGTGTGAGTTCAGGTCAAATTTGAAAATTTTGCTGTCTGCCGCAACATAATAGAAGTCTCCGTCGATGACAAGGTCTGAGGCAAAGCGCATATTCTCAAGGGTGTCGACAACTGCATATTGCTGTGTGCTTGGATTGTAACTTCCGATGGTTACAGGTGTAAGAATTTGATTGGTTTGGTAGTCAAAATAACCTTCGTTAACGACTAAAACTTGGTGC
>CAYPVA010000079.1:0-8233 GCA_964414045.1 uncultured Lishizhenia sp.
ATGAAATCCCTGAATTTGAACGGGATGTTAAGCAGCTTTTAAAAAAGTACAGATCTCTTCAAGATGAATTTTTTAATCCTACTTCTGATTTTTTTTCATCTCCTCCAACAATTCCTTCATTGAATTACGATTTAATGGCGTTTCCATCACTACCTCTTTTATTTATTATATTTGGCTCAAACCATACTCATGAAGGCAATTGTCATCTTTCTATTTTTCATTGTGTGTAGCGGTATGAGTGTATTTGGTCAATCCAAAGAAACACTTAACCTAGAAATTAGCAACCTGAAAGCACAAGTTCAAACGCTTGATCAAAAAAATCAAGAGCTGGTGGTTAAGACAGCTACGCTTCAAAAAGACATTGAATTTCTACAACGTCAAATTGACGAACTCAAAGCCCAGCGAATCGCGAGCCCTATGCCACCCGCCACCACCAATGCTCCATTACCGGCAGGCTACCCAACTGCTCCTGGTACACAACAAGCACCGCCGCCACCACCCGCCGCCGTTAACTCCACCGGGCATTACGGCCGCTGCAGGGCAACTACTCAAAAAGGAACGCAATGCTCTCGCAATGCAAAATCCAATGGGTTTTGTTATCAACATGGCGGAGTGTAGGGGAATTTTTCCCATCTTTACCTCATGTCCGACATCCAGCAAATTATAGATGCTTTAGTGGCTTTTCGCGATGAACGCGAGTGGAAGCAATTTCATGATACTAAGAATTTGGCGGTAGCGCTTTCGATTGAAGCCGCGGAGCTCAATGAATTGTTTTTATGGAAAGATGTAGCTGCATCTGAGGAGGTGGATAAAGAAAAAATCAAAGAAGAATTGGCCGATGTATTGGCTTATGCGCTGCTGTTGGCAGATAAGCAGGGCTTGGACGTGAAGCAAATTGTATTGGATAAGATTGCAAAGAATGCCGAGAAGTATCCGGTGGAAAAGGCGAGGGGCAGTGCACAGAAGTACAATGAGTTATGATTGTCTATCAAGAAAATAAAGAGACTTTCATGGCGCATGTGCGCGAGAGTAAAATTGAGTACATCATTCACGACAACTTCAAGCGCAATTTAGGCCGAGATACCAATAAAAATGAGGTGGCTTCATGGAAGAATTCCATGATGTACATGCGCAATGTGTTGGATGACGCAGCCATTCCTGGAGATGCCAAAATTAGTATTGAATGTCAGGTGCCCAACACAAGTAAACGCATCGATTTCATTATTACAGGCCAAACCGATTCACGCCAAGACTGTGCGGTAATTGTAGAGCTCAAGCAATGGGAAACCGCAACGGCCACAGATTTACCGGGGGTTGTTAAAACCTATGTCGGAGGAGCCGTTCGTGAGGTAAGCCACCCAAGTTATCAAGCTTGGAGTTATGCCGCTTTGTTGGAGGGATTCAACTCCGCGGTGGAGGAGCAGAATATCGAATTAAAAGCCTGTGCATTTTTACATAACTGCGCTGATCCTTCCCCGCTAACCAAAGAAATTTATCAATCAGATCTACAAAAGGCGCCATTATTTGCCAAAAACGATGTGCTGCGCTTGTCAGAATTCATCAAGACGCATGTTAAGTATGGTGATGCCCGTAATGTCATGTACCAAATTGAACATGGTCAAATTAGGCCCTCGAAAGGTCTGGCCGATGCCATTGCAAAAATGATTGAAGGGAATGATGAGTTTGTGATGATTGACGACCAAAAAGTTGTTTACGAGCGCATCTGGAATTTAGTGGTAAAAGCCACGCCGAGTAGTAAAAATGTGGTCATTGTCAAAGGTGGTCCAGGCACAGGAAAATCAGTAGTAGCTATTCAATTAACCGCTCGGTTAACTGCATTGCAAAAATTAGTACAATACGTAAGTAAGAACAGTGCGCCACGTGATGTTTATGCGAGTAAGCTGAGCGGCATTCGTTCTAAATCGTGGGTTAACAATTTGTTTAAAGGTTCTGGAACCTATATCAATGCAGAAAAGAATCAATACGACGCTTTGCTTGTGGACGAAGCTCACCGCCTCAATGAAAAGAGTGGTATGTTCTCCAATTTAGGCGAAAACCAAATCAAAGAAATCATCAACGCAGCGCGCTGTTCCGTATTTTTCCTAGATGAAGACCAGCGTGTCACGATGAAAGATATTGGATCACATGCAGAAATTAGCTTTTGGGCAACACAAGCAGGGGCAACTGTTCATCAGTTAGAATTGACAAGTCAGTTTCGTTGCAACGGCAGTGACGGTTATATGGCCTTCCTAGACAACATGCTAGGCATCCGAGAAACGGCTAATACTGACCTCTCTGACATCGCCTACGACTTCCAGGTTTGCCAGACGCCCAATGAACTCTACGAGCGCATTATCGAGAAAAACCATGAGCGGAACCGCGCCCGCATGGTAGCTGGCTACTGCTGGCCCTGGAACTCCAAAACAGACAAAAACGCCAACGACATCATCTTCCCTGAGAACAACTTCGCCAAACAATGGAACCTCACCCAAGACGGCATGCTCTGGATCATTAGCCCTTCTTCAGTAGAGCAAATCGGTTGCATCCATACTTGCCAAGGCCTCGAGGTAGACTACGTTGGCGTCATCATGGGCCCCGACTTAGTCATCCGCAACGGCCGATGGATCTGCCAACCCACCGCCCGCGCCTCTAGCGACAAAAGCATCCATGGCCTCAAGTCATTGATGAAAACCGACCCAGCCAAAGGCCAACGCATGGCAGAACTGATCATCAAAAACACCTATCGCACCCTCATGACCCGAGGGATGAAGGGTTGTTATGTATGGAGCAGTGATGAGGAGACGTTGGAGTGGATGAAAACTATAAATCATGCCTAGATTTCTTGATCCTGATGAATTAAATGATGAATTACTTGAGTTGTTCAACGAAGCTCAGAATATGCTTGTTATTGTCAGTCCATTTATCAAACTACCAAGAGAATTAATTCGAATTCTCAAAACAAAGCAAGCTCTGCAGGATTTTCAAATGGTATTGTTGTTTGGAAAAAATGAAGAAGACCTGTCAAAAAGTTTAAATGAAAAGGATTTTACTTTTTTTAAAGGATTTCGAAATTTGACCATTCGGTACCATCATGCATTGCATGCTAAATATTATGCAAATGAAAGTAAAAGCATAATTACCTCTATGAATTTGCACAATTATTCAATTCGAAATAATATTGAGGTTGGGGTTTTATTTGAAAGATCATTTTTTCGATTTGGCGAAGAGCATAATGAAGATAATAAAGCATTTAGATTTTTTCAAGAAGTACTAGACGTGAGTGAGGGTGTTTATGAGCAAGGTGATGAAGAAAAGCATTATTTATTTGGTCTCGTAAAGAGAAAAACAGGACATATAGTCAATGTTGATAATTCAGATATTATCTACGAAAAGGAAATTGCAAAAACAGGCTATTGCATAAGAACAGGTATTCAAATTACATTCAATTTGAAAATGCCATTATCAAAAAATGCTTTTGAAATATGGTCACAGTATTCAGATGTGAATTTTCCAGAAAAATATTGTCACTTTTCAGGAGAAAAAACGAATGGGCAAACATCTTTTGCAAGGCCGGTTCTTTCTAAAAATTGGCGACAAGCGATGGAAATATTTCGAAGAAAATATTAGAATTTTATGGAATCTACTCTATTATACTATGTGAAGTTATTCAAATCACTGAGACGCGATTATTCGTACGGTGGTGCTCCTCACAAACCAATTTTGTTATTGTCAATAATTCAGCAAATTCAAAAAGGTCTAATTTATTCAAATAGAATTGCCATTACTCCGGAGTTAGTTTTGGAATTTAAATCTAATTGGCAAAAGCTTGTAGAAACGCCGCATATTGAAAACTTTTCGTTGCCGTTTTTTCATATGAAAAGTGAGTCATTTTGGCGGCTAGTTAGTAAACCTGGTATTGAAATCTCAAAAACGAGTTCAGGAAGTGTAAAAAGTTTGATGTCTTTGAGAAATTCGATTGAATTCGCCGAAATCGATAAAGATTTATTTGATTTAATAAAAGATGTATCTTCTAGAAAAATCCTAGAAGAAGAGCTTTTGATAGCGTATTTTAAAAACACAATGAATTCATATCATTCAACAGGATATGATATTTCCGGACATATTGAAAAACAAATTTTGACAGAAGAATCTGTTGAATATACGAGTAAGATTAATGAGTTAAGAGAAACCTTATCAAAAGATCATTTTGAGGAGGAAATTTTTATTCGCGGTGGCATTTTCAAAAAAGAAATACCTCGAATCTATAAATATCAGTGTGCCGTTTCTGGCATGAGAATAGAAACTTCGATTAATGCCCAGTTGGTAGACGCCTGTCATATTGTTCCGTTTGCTATATCAAATGATGATACAATTTCTAATGGAATTTCTTTGTCACCGAATATTCACAGGGCATTTGATAGAGGTCTTCTTACTTTTAATGATAAATTTCAGGTTAGAATTTCCCCAGTGATTAAAGAAAATAATTCTCCTTTTTCTCTCAAACAATTTGAAGGCCAAAGTATTATCTTGCCCGATAATCCAAATTTTTATCCTTCTTTAGAGAAAATTGCTTGGCATAGAAAAGAAGTTTTCGTAATGTGATTCTCCAAAAAATTACTCACTCACCAAATAACTATACAACTTCTCCTCAACAGCTTCCTTCAATTTAAACTTGAAATGGACCACTGGTTCATTGGATTTTGGCATATATGCTTGGGTAATGGAGTTTTCAACTATGGAGACTTGGCCTAAACAGTAGAAATCGGTTCCTTCGCCGTCGGATTTTTTGATGAAAAGCATGATGAGTTCTGAGTCGATGACTTGTTGGATTTCGGGGCTCTGAATTTTTCGGTTTGACCTTGATTCCCATGCGAAGGTATGAGGGTCAATGAAGTGGTCGTTGTATTGTGTGCCTAATGAGATGTCGTCCGATTTCATGTAAGTCACAAAACAGGGTGTCATTTTCTTTTGGGTTCGGTAGCCATATAAGGTACTGCTGATGTCTTTGTCCCAATTTAATATTCTGCAAACATCTTTTCTGCTGTATTTCTCGCCCAAAATAAAGCCGTTTTGAAGCTGCTTTCGGTCGTAAATCGAGATGAATTTTCGCTGTGCGTATTGGAGGGCATCAGTAAGAAAAGCTACAAAATTATGGTTACGCAGTAAGCCCTTGAATTCTTTGGTGAGTGTAAATTGTTGATCGTTGAGATGGACTATTCTTTTGGGGTTTTTGATGAATTCAAAATTGAGATTGCGTTCCAGTGAAAGGATGGTTTCATGGCTAAGGGAGTAAGCAAAATGCTGTTCGAGTATACTGTTGAGGTGTGCAACGCTGCATGTTTCACTTTTGATGAGCTCTTTGAATAGGATCACTTCATCTATGCGTTTGGCATTGGCAATTTCTTGAGAGAAGAGTTCTAGCAGTGTTTTGTGTGCTGGTTCAATTGAATCTTTGAATTCGGGTTCAATTTCACTGATCAGATTGAAATAACTTTTGCTGTAGCTTACATATGCATACGGGTCTCGAGCACTTGCATCGAGAAAATCACACATCATAGGCATTCTTCCTAGTCTGTATTTTAGGAGCTTGTAATCTAGGATGAGGTCTTTTTTCTGCTGCATGTTTGCAGTGTCAATTGCCTTGAAAATTTGTTGTTTGGCAATTGGATCAAAGTTGATTGTGGAGGTTCCGGGTATGGCCTCACAACCTGTAGAGATCAATTTTCTGAGTGAGTCTTTGTTGTAACTTGAATCGCCGAAGAGTGCAATTGGCACTAAAAAGTTATTACTGTAATTTCCAATAAAATCAATGACGGTCAAGAAGTCTTTGCCTTCAGTTTTGCGGAGTCCACGGCCAAGTTGTTGGACAAAAATGATTGCAGACTGGGTGGGTCTGAGCATGATGACTTGATTCACTTTTGGAATGTCAACCCCCTCATTGAAGATATCGACGGTGAATATATAATCGATCTTTTCAGGAATTCGGGTGCTCTCTAGCAGATGAATAGCATTCGCGCGCTCCTCTTCTTTTTTGTTATCGCCGGTTAATGCAATTGAACGCAGGTGTCTTTTGTTGAATTCTGCTGCAAGAAAATGACATTCTTCCTTGCCAGAACAAAATACCAAGCCTCTAACAATACCGGAATCCGATCCGTACTTTTTTATTGTGCTAATGATATGATTGATGCGTTGATCAGAACTCAATAAATTGAAGTCAGCCTTTTCTTTAAGTAATTGCCCATCTACCTCAATGTCAGTTACCCCGAAATAGTGAAACGGGCATAAAATTTCTTCTTTCAGGGCTTCTTGGAGCCTTATTTCGTAGGCAATGTTGTAGTCAAACAATTTAAAGACATCATCACCGTCTGTTCGTTCGGGAGTTGCTGTCATTCCGAGTAAAAACTGTGGCTCAAAATGACTAATTATTTGATTGTAACTTGCTGCTGCTGCTCTATGTGTTTCGTCAATGACGATGTAGTCAAAGTGTTTTTTATGGAATTTTTGGAGGTGTTCTATTTTAGATAGCGTTTGAACTGTGCAAAAAATGAAGTCGGCATCTAGTTCTTGCGCTGAACCAGAATAAAGCCCCATCTTCACATGATCTCCAAATAATGCTTTGTAAGACTGCATTGACTTTTCTGCAATGGTTCTTCTGTGCACCACAAAAAGCAATTTCTTTGCGCCAAATTGCTTGGCATCAAAAGCAGATAAAAAAGTTTTCCCTGTACCAGTTGCCGAAATCAACAAGCCCTTTGAATTGCCTTTCTGACGCAAGGAACTCAAGTTCGCAAGCGCCAATTCCTGCATTTTATTCGGCACAAGTTTGCTTGGAGCTCCTTCTAATTTGAATAACGAAATTTTGGTTCTGTATTCTTTTTCTCGGTTATAGTTTAAGCGATAATGTTCTACATATTCAATATCTACTTTTTGGGCATTTTCAAAAGCTGTTTCAAATTCCTGTAATGTAGAATGGACTAATTCCGAACTGTCAATTGCAGACACCTTCAAGTTCCATTCTTTGTTTTTGCTAAGTGCATTTGCTGTGAGGTTACTACTTCCAATGATAACATTATAGTGCTGACCTTTTTTAAAAATATACCCCTTGTTATGAAAGTCACCTTGTGTAGCAATCTTTAATTCTATATGCTCGAATTGTAAAAGTTGTTTGAGTGCTTCTGGATGTGTAAAATTCAAATATTGCGAAGCAAGAATTTTTCCTTTAATACCGCGTTTATCTAAATCAATTAGTGCTTGTTTAATAGATTGAACACCGCTTGTGGTAATAAAAGCAACTGAAAAATAATATGAATCGTGCTCCCGATCTTGAAGAGCTTCAAGTTCAGAAAGAATTGATGAAAGTACTTTCTTTTCTTTTGCAGTATCATTGACAAGTAACTGTGGCCTGAAACTTTGTTGCGACGGAATACCCTTGTCGATAAATCCCGTTTCTAGGCTGGGCAGTAATTCTTTTCGAAAATCCATTACCTCTTGATTAATGCTTCCACAATCGGTACATCAGCACCCGCCCAATCTAGCTGACTCAGCTCCTCAACCGCAAGCCATTTGAAGTCGATATGTTCATTTAGGGTAGGGCTAGTTGTTAAAGAGTCGCAGAAATAAGTGTGCATGGTCAGATGAAAGTCAGGGTAGGTGTGTTCCACCGTTATTAATTTTTCTTTGGCCTGGATTTTCATCTCAAGCTCCTCAAAAATTTCTCTTTCAATGGTCTGTTGCTCAGTCTCACCAGCCTCCATTTTTCCACCAGGGAACTCCCATTTTTCTGAAATATAAATAAGCTTCGAAATACCTCTTCTAACGGCCAGAATTTTGCCTTGGTGTTCAATGACAGCTGCTACAACTTCGACTTTTTTCATTCAAGTAAAGTTAATAGATTTTCATTCAAACAGAGTATTTCAAAGGTTTAGCTTTTTTATCGAAAATGAATCCAACCACAAACAATCCCACACCCCCACTTGTTTCGTACCCAATGAAAAGAACTTCAATAAACGAGGTTCGGGAGTTTTCGGACCTCAATGACCTGAAATTGATTGTCAAGGATAAGCGGGTGGCTAAGCGGGCTGATGCCAAAAAGGAGCGGCGCAATAGGCATTACGTCAAATTGTTGATCAAATCGCAGTTGAATAATTACGATTTAGAGGCGTAGTTTGCTAAGTTTGTACCTCTTATGATCCAAATCGCCTACGATCCTATCTATGCGCATCCTTTGCCTGAG
>CAYPVA010000080.1:0-8208 GCA_964414045.1 uncultured Lishizhenia sp.
AGGTGTAGGCCCATGATTTCCATGAGCATTTGATTGCTATTAGCTGTACCGTAGAAAGTACAAGTTCCTGGCGAATGATATGAATCAGCTTCGCCTTTTAGCAGTTCAGCACGGCCAATTTTACCTTCTGCAAACGCCTGGCGTATTTGAGATTTTTCTTCGTTACTGATACCACTTGGCATCGGGCCTCCGGGCATAAAAATCGTTGGAAGATGACCAAAGCGAAGTGAACCCATCAGTAAACCTGGGACAATTTTGTCGCAAATTCCCAAACAAAGTACGCCGTCAAACATATTGTGTGACAAACCTACAGCACTTGATAGTGCAATGACATCGCGGCTGTATAGCGAAAGTTCCATCCCGGGTTGCCCTTGTGTTACACCGTCACACATTGCAGGGACTCCACCAGCTACCTGAGCAACAGCATGAAATTCATTGGCAAACTTTTTAATTTCTTTGGGATAATCCTCATATACCTGATGCGCTGAAAGCATATCGTTGTAAGCAGTCAGGATGCCTAAATTTGGCGTGATATCTGCTGCCAATTCTTGCTTGTCGTGCGTGTTACACGCCGCAAATCCATGTGCTAAATTACCACAGCTGAGTGTACTTCTGTGTACGCCATCTAGAAAAGCGGCATCCATTTGTTTAAGGTAGGCACTTCGTGTGTCTTTACTTCTTTCAATGATTCTGGCCGTGATTTCCGCAATTTTTGGATGTATCATGATGCTGTATAATAGGTTTCTTGAAGGTGTTGTTGAAATGCTGCTATTGGCAGATTGCGTTCTGGCGCTTGCTCAAATACTTCTAATTTTTGTTCACCGGTCAGCATCAGCAGGAGGTGCTTAGAACGGCAAAGGAGGGCAGCAGAACAAGTAATTCTTTGTGTTGGGTGCGCTGGTGCGTTTGTATTGAAAATTAGGCGTGCGGTATCTGCTTGAAGCGCAAGATTGGAATTTGGGTCGTTGGGGAAGATGGAGGCAGTATGACCATCTGGCCCCATACCGAGTAGGACAACGTCTGGTTCCGTAAAAATACGGTATGCTGCTTCAATTTCTTGTTCATTTTTTATATAAGCAGTCAGGTCACTCACCATCGGGATAAACAAGGCGCCTTTTGCTTTATTTTGGAGCAGTGAATTTCTGAGTAACAAATGGTTAGAGAATTCGCTGTCAGGACCAACAAATCGTTCGTCAACCAGACCTACCGTCACTTTACTCCAGTCAAGATCAGCATCTGACAAAAGGCGATAAACACCTCCAGGTGTACTGCCTCCGGAAAGTAGCAACGTAGCATTCCCCTTGTTTTGAATTGCCTCCGATAAGTAGCGGGCGATATCGCTACTCAGGCGAAGTTCTAAATCTTGTTTTGTTTCAAAACAAATCATTCTCTCCAAGTTTTAGTTATCCATGTTTCATCTTCGTCTAGAATGTCGTCACCAGGGCCCCAAGTGCCAGCCTCATACAGTACATTTGGCATGTTGGCTGCCTTCCAACTACTCGTAACCGATTCAATCCATGTCCAGGCGGCTTGCAATTCATCTTGGCGCATGAAAAGCGTTTGGTTTCCTCTAATGACGTCGATGATCAGGCGCTCGTAGGCTTCCGGGAAGCGCTCCTTGAATGAATCGTTGTAATCCAATTTAAGTGCAATTGGCTTGTAGCGATACCCACCTGGACCAGGTATTTTGGTCATTTGAATGAGTTCGATGCGCTCTTCAGGTTGCAGTCTGATGATGAGTTTGTTGTTGTTGAGTTTTTCCTTGGAAGGGAAAATGTTGTGTTTTACTTCGCGGAAGTTGATCACGATTTCAGAATAACGCTTGATCATGCGTTTGCCTGTTCGCAGTAAAAACGGAACGCCTTTCCAGCGCCAGTTGTCTACGTAGGTTTTGATCGCAACGAAGGTCTCTGTTTTTGACTCGTATTTTTCGATGTCTTCCAGGTAGCTATTGACCTGAACGCCGTTGGATTTCCCGCGGGTATATTGACCCTTAACTGTATCTTTTAAAATGGTCTTTTTATTGAGTGGCCTCAGTGCCTTGAGCACTTTTAATTTTTCATTGCGCACCTCGTCTGCCTCGAGCAATACGGGTGGCTCCATGGCTACCAAACAAAGTAATTGCAACAAGTGATTTTGAACCATATCGAGCAAAGCACCAGATTGATCATAATAAGAAGCGCGTTTTTCAACGCCCAAACTTTCGGCAACAGTAATCTGAACGCTTTCGATGTTTTCGGCATTCCAAGCGCGCTCAAAGAGATTGTTTGCAAAACGCAATACCATCAGATTTTGAACGGTTTCCTTGCCTAAATAGTGATCAATGCGGTAGATTTGGTGTTCTTCAAAAGCTTGTGTGATTTCTGCATTGATTGCGTTGGAGGAAGCCAAACTATGACCTAATGGTTTTTCCAAAACCACTTTGCTCGTGGCAGTAACTAGCCCGCAAGCCTTGAGTGTTTGGGTGATGGGTCCAAAAGCTGAAGACGGGGTGGAGTAATAGTAAATATTTTGATAGTCAGCGAACTGATTCAAAAACGCTGTTAGATCTTGGTAATCGGCAACGTTTGAATTTTCGGCTTGAATGAGGTGTACCTTTTGAAGAAATTTATCGATTTCAGCACGGCTGTATTTATGGTGATCACTCACTTCAAGAAAAGGGATGAGTTTTTCTTGAAATCCTTTGATGTCCGGTGTTTTTCGTGTGATAGCCACTACGTTGTACGGAATATTAAGCTGTCCGTCTAGATCGCGGTGAAATAGCGCAGGAAGTATTTTTCGGATAGAGAGGTCGCCGTCACCGCCAAATACAACAATATTGAATGGTTGAAATCGTTCTGTGTGGGCTTGGTTTTTTGTTGTGGCTTTCATGCCTGTAAGTTTAGTTTGTGTCAAATTTACACTAAGTGAAATAAAAAAGCAATTAAAATATTTAAATTTAGCAACCTATCTTTGTTTATAACGTTTTGAACCCGATGAGAGTTTATTTTTTTATCATAATACTGGTTAATTTACTGTTAGTAAATCACTTAAGCGCCCAAACTTATGTGTTTGGACAACTAACTGGTTCTCCGAATATGGTTACCACCGGCTGGAATTTAACAGGGAATGCCCATATCGGGGATACGCCCGGAGACATCGATAACTTCTCCAATGAGCTTATTCTTACCAATATTTCGACCACACAATCTGGTGGTGTGTTTTATAACACGCCGATCAACCTCGCTCAGTGTCAAAAATGGACCGTAGAGTTTGAGTACCGCATTTGGGGGGGTAATGCAGCCGATGGTTTGGCCTTTTGTTTTATCAATACACCGCCAACAGGATTTGTAGCCGGAGGAGGTATCGGTATACCCGGTACGGCAAATGGTTTAAAAGTAGTCATTGATACCTATGACAATTGTTCACAAGGAGGAACTAACCCTGAATTGCAAATTTTCAATGGAATCGGCTATAATGAATGTATTGCAACTACGCCAAAAGTTCAGAATTCAGGAGGGAATTTAAATTACCTCAGAAACAACAATTATCAGGCCGTTAAAATCACTTATAACAATGGTCTAGTGACACTTTATGTCAATAATGTGGTCATGCTCACGGCAACCTACACAATTGGCTTTACAGGTTACATGGGTTTCACTGCGAGTACTGGAGCGCTCTACGATTTACATTCCATTCGCAATGTCATTATTTATACGGATCAAGCAAATTCAAACGCTGGCGTAGACGTCACAACATGCTCTGGCGAAAATGTTACCATCGGTGCCGCTGCCTCTGCTAATTATGTGTACAACTGGACACCTGCAACAGGCCTAAGTTCTGCCACTGCCGCAAATCCTGTTGTCAATATCAACAATACCACTGGCGCTCCTATTACACAAACTTACACTGTTACCACTTCGTTGTCCACCAATCCTGGACTGTGTACTACTACCGATCAAATTGTGGTTACTATTCAGCCTGAATATGCCCTCACCACTAACCAGACGTCATGTTCTGGGCAATATATTTTCAATGGTCAGCCACTGACACAGTCTGGATTTTATCAAGATACCCTCAATACCATTCATGGCTGTGATTCAGTTGTCAACCTAAATTTAACACTCGGAACAAACCCAATTGTGAATCTTGGCCCTAACATTACTTTATGTTCCAACGAACCTGGTCAAATTGGCATTGTGCAATTGCCAGGTTATCAATACGCATGGTCACCGAGTACAGGCTTGAGTAGCGCTACAATCTCGAACCCTTCCGTCGCTTTACCAAATATCAACACGGGTTGGCCTATCGTACAGACCTACACGCTTACGGTGACCGACACCGTTGGTTCTGGAGGTTGTAGTATGTCTGATCAAATTGACGTTTCGGTATTACCCGCTTATCAAATTACTGTACAAGATACGCTGTGCAACGGAGGTCCGTTTGTATATAACGGTCTAAGTTTCTCGCAAACTGGTGTTTATATTGATTCTTCATTGACCAACAACGGTTGCGATTCCATCACTACATTCAATATTGCCATTTCTCAAACGCCTGTTTTTAGTGTCAATGATACCTTGATTTGTAATGGTGAAAGCGCTACTCAAATTCCGTCGAGTCTATTTAGCAATGTGCAATATTATTGGTTGCCTCAGGGTGTGGTTCTTCCAGTGCAAGGGCCAACCTTTAGTATTACACCAAATTCAACGAATACTTATTACGTGACTGCCATTGATCCATATTTGTGTAATTACGCAGATACTTTTATCATACAAGTAGCGCCATTGCCTACGATGCAATTGTCAGCAAACAGCCTGATTCTCTGCGCTTATGACACTTTGCAATTGAATGCAACGGGGGCAGCTGTCTATACTTGGAATGGCCCGGTCACCTTTACACCAGGTAGTGCGCAACAAATCAGCAATCCTTTAAGTGGTTCCTACGAAGTTATCGGCACTACACAATTTGGCTGCCAAGACAGTACTTCTTTACAAATAACCGTTCACCCCGTGCCTGTTTTAGGCATTACCCCTGATCAAGGAATTTGCCCTGGTTTTTCGGCAGCCATTGATGTGTCTGGGGCTTCAAATTACGTTTGGACAGATCCTAGTTTGTCAGGTAATTTCCTGACACTTACACCTTTGCAAACAACTACCTATACAGTAATTGGCTCAAATATTTATAATTGCTATGATACAGCAAGTTCTACGGTTACTGTGTATGCGCAACCTCTTGCACAGTTCACAGCAGACCCTCTCATTCTGACCAACGATAACCCGACTGTAAATTTTGCCAATACTTCTCAAAACGTAGCCTTGTCTTTTTGGGATTTCGGTGATGGAACCACCCAAGAATCAGCCGAGACAGATTTTTCTTACACCTATCCATTTGTTGAGGATCAGAATTACACAGTAATCCTTCAAGTGGAAAGCCCTGAGGGATGTACAGATCAAACACAAGTATTGGTTCAAATCAAAGGCGGCATCATTTATTATGTTCCTAATACATTTACGCCAGATGGCGACGAATGCAATAACATTTTCAAACCAATTTTCACTTCTGGTTTTGATCCGGCAAGTTACCACCTCTTTATTTTCAATCGATGGGGAGAAGTAGTTTTCGAATCACAAGACAAAGACATGGGTTGGGATGGCACCATGAATTACATGCCTACACCGGAAGGTATGTACACCTTTAAAATTGATTTTAAATCGGTCAACAACGACGACATTCACACCATTAATGGACATGTTTTATTAATCAGGTAAAATATGGTTAAACATTTACTACGCTTTTTCTTAGTGCTCATTTTTTCAAGCCTGACCTTCAAGGGTGTGGCTCAATCTATCGGCGGAGTTGTCAATATTTATACGGCCGTGACCAACATGACGCCCAATAGCGTTACGGTTACAAGTGCTACTGGTTTTACTGTTGGCGACAGGGTATTACTCATTCAAATGAAGGGGGCTTTAATTAATACCACGAATACAGCTAGTTTTGGAACCATCACTAATTTAGGCAGTGCCGGAAATTTTGAATTTACCAATATTGCTTCCATTAGTGGTAACCAGATCACATTTGTAGCAAATCTTTGTAAGTCTTTCAGCCCCGCTGGAAAAGTTCAACTCATTAGAGTTCCTGTTTACAATCAAGCAACTATTAATGCGCCTGTTACTGCAACGCCTTGGAATGGTACAATTGGAGGTGTGGTAGCAATAGAAGCAACCACAAGCCTGACATTTAACAACCAGATCAATGTCAGTGGGCAAGGTTTTGTTGGTGGTGCAGTAACCACAGGTTGGTTTATGTGCAATGACCCAAATTTTGCAAACCCAGGTACTGCGGCAGGAAAGAAGGGGGAGGGAATTGCAGTAGCGCCACTCAATATGGAGGGTAACCGTGCTCCTTTAGCGAATGGAGGAGGAGGTGCAAATTCTGGCAACCCGGGTGCTGGTGGTGGTTCAAATGGAGGTGCAGGAGGAAGAGGTGGTAACCAATTTTCAGGTTCTTGTCCAGTCAATACAGCCTTTGGTATGGGGGGCTTGGCACTCAATTACACGACGTATCGCGCCTATTTAGGTGGCGGTGGCGGTGGTGGCTACAAAGACAACGGACTCAATTGCACTGCGGGTGCTAACGGCGGAGGGATTGTATTTATCATTACGCCTACCATTATTGGCAACAATCAGCAAATCAATGCAAGTGGCGCAAGTGTTGTAGGCAATACAGATTCAGAAGGTGCTGGTGCGGGCGGTGCTGGTGGCTGTGTGTATTTGCTCTCTCAAAACATCAATTCGAATATCAATATTAATGTGGCTGGTGGTAATGGCGGCAACATCTTTAGTACAATGTGGGCCTCGGCATGTCATGGACCAGGCGGTGGTGGCGGAGGCGGTGCTGTTGTTTTTCAACAAGCTGCTACACCAGCAAATGTCACTCCAAGTTTAACAGGGGGTAATCCTGGTAGTATTTTACATACGGGGCCCGCTTGTGCCGGAACAAATTTTGGAGCTCAGGCAGGTGCAAACGGCATTTTGGTATACAACTATACGCCACCAGCTGCTGGATTGCCGCCAAATTTAGGGCCTGATACCCTTATTTGTGCCGGAACGTCTATCACGCTGCAACCAGACACAAGCTACACCTCATACACTTGGAATACAGGGGCAACAAGCTCAAGTATTACCGTCTCTAATGCCGGTACTTATTGGCTAGATGTCCCGAGTGGTTGTGGACTCGCGCGTGATTCTATTGTAGTAACCGTTCAAACGCCGCTTGTTGACTTAGGTCCTGATACGTATCATTGCTTAGGTGATTCAAGTCTTTTACAAGCTACAGGATCATACGCGTCCTATTTATGGTCAACGGGTGCGAGTGCTGCCACTATTTTTGTGCAGAATGCCGGGATCTACACTTTAAATATAACAGATAGCTTGGGTTGTAACGCTCAGGATCAAATCAATATATCCGTCTTGCAGCCAGACACAAGTGCTAGTAACCTGAGTTTGTGCATAGGCGCCTCTTTTAACTTTTTTGGTCAAAATATCACGAGTGCGGGTACTTATGCTAGTCTTTTGACGAACAATTTTGGCTGTGACTCCTTGGTTTATTTAAATGTAGTGATGGAGGCTGATACCACTTTACTCTCAATGACTATTTGTGCTGACTCCGTCCTAAATTTCAATGGCTTATCGCTTTCTACACCGGGTGTTTATGCGGTGCATTTGAACAATCAAAATGGCTGTGATTCCATGGTTGTACTGACGCTTTCTGAATGGGCGCTTCCGATAGTCAGTGTAGTGGATACTTTTGTATGTGCCAACACCTGTGTGACACTCATACCTAGCGGAGCCCTGAGCTATACTTGGTCAGTACCGCAAAATATCGATGGAAGTTTGACGGTGTGTCCTGCACAAACCACGAGTTATTCAGTCATTGGAACCGATCAAAATGCTTGTCAAAGTTTGCCTGAAATTGCGACGGTTCAAATTGATCCGATTCCTGTTCCTGATTTCTTCATCAATCCGGACCAGGTTGAAATCGATGCGCCTACTATTACTATTTATAATGTAACCCAAGGAAATGCAACACATTATTGGCAAATTAATGGTCAAACTTTCGAAAATGCCAGTGCATCCTTTGATTACCAATTGCCATTTGTAGAGGGCACATATACGGTTCAATTGATCAGTTCAACCGATATCGGTTGTACAGATTCCCTGACCTTAA
>CAYPVA010000081.1:0-8035 GCA_964414045.1 uncultured Lishizhenia sp.
GGATGCGCATCGTCTGGACACCAGAAGAAATGGAAGCAGCCTGGGATTCCGCGCGTCAAGAAGCCGGAGCAGCCTTTGGTAACGATGGCATCTACATGGAGAAATTCATCGAAGAGCCACGCCATATTGAAATCCAAATTGCCGGTGACCAATACGGCAACGCTTGTCACCTTTCAGAACGCGATTGTTCCATTCAACGTCGCCACCAAAAGCTAGTGGAAGAAACGCCATCTCCGTTCATGACAGACGAATTGCGTGAGCGCATGGGCGAGGCCGCAATTAAAGCCGCTAAAGCAGTGAAGTACGAAGGTGTTGGAACTGTTGAATTTCTCGTTGACAAAAACCGCGACTTCTACTTCATGGAAATGAATACGCGTATTCAAGTAGAACATACCATCACTGAAGAAGTCATCAATTTTGACCTCATCAAAGAGCAAATCAAAATTGCAGCAGGTGAAAAAATATCAGGTAAAAACTATTACCCAACAATGCATGCCATTCAGTGTCGAATCAATGCAGAAGATCCATACGCGGACTTCCGTCCAAGCCCGGGTAAAATTACTGATTACCATTGCCCAGGTGGACACGGCGTCAGAATTGATGCGCATGTTTATGCAGGTTACTCCATCCCTCCACATTATGACTCTATGATTTCGAAATTAATCGTAGTGGCTCAAACCAGAGAAGAAGCGATTCTGAAAATGAAACGTGCATTGAGCGAATATGTCATCGGTGGCGTTAAAACCACGATTCCTTTTCACCAAAAACTCATGGAAAATTCGGACTTCAATGCTGGTAATTTTACCACGAAGTTCATGGAAACTTTTGAATACTAAAATAGGGCTTCTTCGGAAGCCTTTTTTTTGCTTTATAGGCAACGCAAGCGCACAAATTCCGTTTCCGATTTGTTATCTTTAGCTGCACTAAACCTGAACTACTAAAATCCATGCGTTTTTGGCTTACGTTTTTATTATTTCTTACGTTATTTTGGGCACCACTTAGGGCCCAGTATTGCACGCCGCCAACAAGTTTTACGGCCATCACACCGACAACAACTACTCAATTTACCGCCACTTTCCCGGCCGGAACAGCACCAGTCTTTACCTTCACCGCAACTGCAGGATGCACCTATACGTTTGCCACCTGTGGACTGAGTAGTGTCGATACATACCTTAGGATTTATAATGCCGCGGGAGCGCTTGTGCAAGGCTGGGACGACCAATGCGGTTTTTTACAAACCAATGCAGTTTGGGTTTGTCCAATTAGCGGTGCATATAGCATTCAACTTTCGCAGTTTTTTTGTAACCCTCTTTTTGGACCAGCTACCGTTTCATATTTTACAAGTTGTCCGACCACTACATGCACCAACCCCGTCGTCAACGCTGGCAATGACCTCATCCTTTGCGCTGGCGGCTCTGCACAGCTATCCGGAGCTGCCTCTATTGGAACTGGTTCAGGTAGTACTGCGCCGCTAACTTTTACTTGGAGCCCTGCCACAGGTCTTAGTTCCACAAATATCCTCAATCCTATAGCCACACCCACAGTTACAACTACCTATACACTTACGGCTACGCAAGGAACTTGTACAAGCCAAGATCAAGTTATAGTAACCGTTAATCCTACACCAACAGTAACCGGAATTTCGCAAACATTCTGTCCTGGTGCATCTGTTACCTTAAGTGCTACGGGTACTCCAAGTGGGGGATCTTACCTTTGGACGCCTGGTGGCCAAACTACCAATACAATCACGGTTAGCCCCACCGCTACAACCACCTATAATATTCAATATACGTTAGGTAGTTGTAGTGCAAATAACGCTATAACTGCTACACAAGTTAATGGCCTTGATTTTGCCAATATACAAGCACCCGGAAATAGTTCAATTTGCGAAGGCCAAAGTATAACGATATTCGGACAAGTTTTTGAAGCAGGACTTACAGAACCAGTAGGTCAGGGCGCAGGTATCACCGTTCAATATGGCATAAGCACGGTCAATACAAATCCGGCTACTTGGCCAGCTACATCATGGAGCACCGCAACCTACAACCCGCTATCGGTTGTTAATCCCAATAATGACGAATACCAAGCAACAATAAATAACCTTTTGCCAGGCACCTATTATTACGCTTTTAGTTACACCTATAATGGTTGTACAGTATATGGCGGATACAGCCCATCTGGTGGAGGGTTTTGGAACGGGGCCACAAATCTGAATGGTGAAATAATTGTCAACCCAAACATAACGCCCGTTTTTTCACCTATTTCGGCCATTTGTGCCGGCAGTGCTTTTCCTGCTTTGCCAATTACTTCAACAAATGGAATTACTGGTACGTGGTCGCCTTCGCCAAATAATTTACAAACCACCACCTATACCTTCACCCCTACCGCTGGTTTGTGTGCCCTTCCGGCAACCACAACTGTTACCGTGAATCCTTTGCCATCTTTGAGCATTACAAATGCAGCAAATACAACAGTTTTAAACTGTACGCAGACGTCGATATCCCTGACTGCCGTCGGTAGTGGAACTTTTGCATGGGCTAACGGTGTCATTCCTATTTCAACGGGTTCATCAATCAACGTCACTACTCCCGGAACCTACACGGTAGGACTCCTTGATCAAAATGGGTGCGCTACCACTACTAGTCTTTCCATTACACAAGATATTTCCTTGCCAACAGCGGTTATTTCAACAAGCCCAAATACGCAAGTACTGACCTGTAGCACGCCTACAATTACACTGAATGGTTCAGGCGGAAACGCATTTTCGTGGTCAAATGGTACGGCAACGATCTCAACGACAAGCACTGCTACGATTACAACTCCGGGCACCTATACTTTAGCGGCAACTGGCCTTAACGGTTGTATTGACACTGAGGTTATTGTAATTACGCAAAATATTACGCCCCCTGTAGCCAGCATTCAAAACACAACCGGTTCAAACACGCTCAATTGCAATACTTCTTCCATCTTACTCAATGCAAGTGGCGGGGTTAGTTACAGTTGGTCCAATGGTTCCACAGTGTTGGGCAGTTCGAGTAATTTGACGGTAACTGCTGCTGGCACCTATACATTGACAGCAACTGGCGCAAACGGTTGTACCGATACCGAAACCATTACGATCAACTTTCAGGCCAATACCACTCCGGTATTTAATGCCATAGCACCTATTTGTGCCGGTGGTGCTTTTACGCTACCCACAACATCAACAAACGGTGTGAGTGGTTCTTGGAGTCCTGCCCTCAATTTCAATGCAACAACAACTTATACCTTTAATCCTGTTCTCGGTTCTTGTGCGAACCCTATAACCATGACTGTCGTCGTCAATCCATACCCCGTAATTAGTGCCCAGAATGATACCATTTGTGCGGGAAGTATCGGAACAATTACAACTCAAGTTTCTCTACCAGGAGGAAGCTACAGCTGGGGGCCCTTACTCAATAATTTGGCGAGTCTAAGTATTTCACCAAGTTTTACCAATTCTTATCAAGTTATTTATACTGTAGCAGGTTGTGCCGATACCGCATTTGCAAGTATCATTGTTAAGCCTGTTCCTGTTGTCACTACACAAAACGCTAGTATTTGTGCCGGACAAAACGGAACAATCACTGCGTCTGCCAATTTAGCAAATGGCACTTTTCTTTGGTCAAATGGTAGCCCTAGCTCCTCCCAAACGCTAAGTCCAGTTTCAACCACAAACTATACCGTTGTTTATTCTTTAGACGGCTGTAGTTCTATACCCGCCTCCGCAACAATTACAGTACTCCCCGTTCCTTCAATTAGCGTCAATAATCAAACAATTTGTGCAGGTAGTAGCGCTACATTGACCGCTACGGCTACTCCGTCTGGAACATTTTATTGGGGGCCTACTGCCATTGCAGGAAACAGTAGTTTTTCTTTCTCTCCAAATCAGGATACCATTATCCCTGTTTACAATGTGCTTAATGGCTGTTACAGTGACACTGCATTTTCTTTCATTTCAGTTATCCCATTGCCTATCAGTACTTTCAGTGCTTCTAATAATGGCGGATGCGTTCCAGTTGAGGTTTCTTTTACACCTGACATCAGCAATTATGATTCCTATTCTTGGGATAGCAATTCTCAAAATATCGGCGTGGGTGGATCTTTGACTTACACTTTTAATGGTGCCGGATCTTATAACATCTCCCTGACTACTACATTTAATGGTTGCTCAAGTTCAACCGTATTAGGAACGCCCATTGTTGTGGATGCTTATCCGGTAGCTGCTTTTGAACCTTCATCTGAAATGTTTACAGAACCAAATCAAGGTCTGTCATTTTGGAACAACTCTAGTGGGGCACAGACTTACTTTTGGGATTTTGGCGATGGGTCCACTTCTACAGAAATAGCTCCGTTTCATGCTTTTAATAACCAAGAAAATCAAGGTATTACTGTTACACTTGTTGCAGCATCAAATTTAGGGTGTACTGATACAGCCATATATACTATTGAATTCGATCCTGGCCTAGTTTATTATATTCCTAACACCTTTACCCCTGACGGCGATCAATACAATCAAGTTTTCAAACCTATTTTTACTTACGGTATCGATGTCAATAATTATCTCTTTGAAGTATTTGACCGTTGGGGAGAATTGATCTTTGAATCAAAGAATCCTGCGATTGGTTGGGACGGAACTTATGGCCCCAATGGCAACCAATGCCAAAATGGTACGTATATTTACAGAATTACAATTAAAGTGCCTTCTCTTGATGACCGAAAAGTGATCGAAGGGCATATAAACCTAGTGCGCTAATGGTTAAAAAACTACTACTACAACTTTTTATTTTTTTAGGATTACAAATCAGTGTATTTGCTCAGGGGACTCCTATCAGTGTAGGAACCCAAGTTACGACATTTACAAGTATGATCCGCGGTTATCACTTTACCGCACCCACTAGTTTTACTATTTGTGGCTTATATATTCCACCTGATGCCAACCCAACCGGAACTCAAACCATTCGCGTAGTCAAATTTACAGCAGGGCCGCCACCTGCTTTTGCCGGAACTACAAATAATTTCATTCAATTATTTACCATAACAAATGCCCCTGCTACTCAGGTTGTTGCCTGCAATATTCCAGTTGCTGCAGGTGAAATTATTGGTGTTTATGGTGCCCGCGGTGCAAACTGCGTCAATAGTTATGGGCCTGCAAATTTTGTAACAAGTATCAACGGTTTCAATACCACACTTCAGCGCAGCGGTATGCAATCTTGCCCTGCCGGAACGGGTGCACCAATGGCCAATATTTGGTCTGAGGTTAATTATAATATTGGTCGTATAAGTATGTACATTAACTGCTGCACGACTCCTACTTTAACAGCGAGCAATACGAGCCCTATTTGTAGTGGTCAGAGCTTATCTTTCGGCGCCGTACCAAATCCGACCGGAACCAACTATAGTTATAGCTGGACAGGTCCAAACAACTTTACTTCAACAATTCAAAACCCAACAATTCCAAGCCCAACTCTTTTGGCAGCAGGAACTTACACAGTTACTTTAACTGTCCCTAATTGCGGAACCGTCAATGCCACAACTACGGTAACCGTCAATCCAGGACCAGCAGTAACCGCAACGCCTGCCACCATTTGTGCAGGTGGCTCAACAACGCTAACAGCAACTTCTGCAGTGAGTGGCGGGACCTACAATTGGTTGCTAAACGGAACATCCATAGGAACAGGGGCAAGTGTCAGTGTTTCACCAACGACAACAACGACCTACACGGTTGAATACACAGCTAACGGCTGTACAGGGACCAATACCGTAACCGTAACCGTAGAACAAATACCTCAACCAACCGTAACGGTTGATTCTGTTTGTATTGGCTCTACTGGTACACTTTACGTGAACAACGTAAGTGCGGGTGGGTCCTATTTATGGAGCACCGGTGCAACGACAGCAAGTTTATCTGAAGCTCCGACCAGTACGACCAACTATAGTGTTGTTTTTACCAGTTCTAATGGTTGTGTTAGCCCAAGTGTCACCGGAACAATTGTCGTTAAGCCTTATCCTGTTATTACCGGAGCTAATGACACCATTTGTTTTGGTAGCTCTACTACCTTAGCGACAAATGTTGATTTAACAGGAGGAACTTATTCCTGGAGCCCAATTGCCGCTAGCAGCAGCAGTGTAAATGTAACTCCGGCAGCCACGACAACCTATACCGTCATTTATGATTTATTGAGCTGTCAAGATACTGTTCAAATGACTGTATTAGTCAATCCAATTCCTGTGGCAACAACTTCTAACGCAGTTATCTGCTTTGGAGATACCATTAATTTAGTAGCCAGCGCTAATTTACCTGGCGGAACTTATTTATGGTCAAATGCCGTTGCAAATGATACCAATACAGTGTGGCCAGCAACGAGTACAAATTATACAGTTACCTACACTTTAAATAACTGTACAAGCCCAGCAGCAACTGCGCAAGTTACCGTAAATCCTATACCTGTTGTCACTTTAAATAGTGCTACCATTTGTGAAACTGACCCTGTAACAATTACCGCAACTCCTGATTTAATCGGAGGTAGTTATACTTGGGGGCCTAACCAAATTGCCGGTGGCGCCATTCAAACACTAACGCCACTGCAAGACACCGTTTTAACTGTCATTTACACCTTAAATAACTGCCCAAGTTTACCTGCAACAAGTACAATTGTTGTCAATCCATTGCCGGTAGTAACTTTCAGCGCTACACCTATTGAAGGATGTGCACCATTAAGCGTACAATTTACAGCCGATGACCAAAGCAATGCAACTTATAGTTGGAGTACAAGCAATGCACTCGGTGCCTCTGGAGCTGCGCCTACAATCATCTTCCCTGCTGGTGGTACATTTGACGTAACACTCGCTGCCACCACCGTTAACGGCTGTTATGACATCCACACCGAAATAAATTATATTTATGTGGAGGACCTACCGGTTGCAGCTTTTGAATCACCAATTTCTGTCTTTACACAAGAAGCACAGTATGTGATGTTTGACAATCTCTCGCTTGGCGCTACTAACTATGTATGGGATTTTGGTGATGGACAATTTGCCTATGATTTTGAACCTTCTCATGTATTCCAAAATACAATGAATGGTTATACAATCACGCTCACTGCGCTCACCGATTTGCAATGTTCGGATGCCACTACGGTGAGTATAGGCTACCAATACAATGAATTGGTTTATATTCCAAATACCTTTACACCAGACGGCGACCTCAATAACCAAGTTTTCTGCCCTGTGTTTTTCTCGGGGTATGATCCCGCCAATTTTGAGCTAACCATTTATAACCGTTGGGGAGAAGTCATTTTTGAAAGTCATAATGCACAAGTTGGTTGGGACGGAACCTACGGCCCTGATGCCATCGATGCACCAATTGGCTTATACCAGTACCGCATTCTCTATAAAAACCCTGAT
Organism: uncultured Lishizhenia sp.; assembly: GCA_964414045.1. Lineage (GTDB taxonomy): Bacteria > Bacteroidota > Bacteroidia > Flavobacteriales_D > Crocinitomicaceae > UBA952. The sequence goes on from CAYPVA010000081.1 coordinate 7,426, forward strand.
CTTGATGAGCGCAAACTCATCACCGGCCACGTAAACTTACTGCGCTAATCCTAGATAAAGTCCTATCTTTGAGGCTGACCTGCAGATCAGCTCATGAAAGAACGCAGTTTTTATTCCAACCTATTTTTTTCTCTAGGTCTCAACCTATTGGTGAAACCTGCAGCCATCTTTATCATTGATGCTGCTGTTCAAAACGAAGTTGGCTCCGCGTATGGCTTCTATTTTGCGATTTTCAATCTCAGCTTGATTCTTTCGATCTTTTTCGACTTTGGAGTCAATAACCTAAGCACCAAGCTTGCTGCTCAAAACATAGAAGAAGCAAAGCAGCAATTCAGCAGTATCTTCATTTTTAGGTTTGCCCTGATGTTATTTTTCATCATAGGCCTCATATGTATCAACCTATTTATTCAGTTGAGTTGGGATGATTACAAATTGATTCTGATACTTGGCTTGAATCAGTTTTTAATTGCCAACATTGCTTATTTCCGCAGTTTCTTTGCTGGAATACATTGGTTTCGACTGGATGCATTTTTTAGTGTGCTTGACCGTTTGTTACTGATTTTCTCAATGGGGTATCTGCTGTACGTATACCCTGATGGCTTCAAGCTCG
>CAYPVA010000082.1:0-7977 GCA_964414045.1 uncultured Lishizhenia sp.
AATATTTAATTATTGCGGTTTCAACGACCATACTTTTGGCCGCATTATCACCTGCACGGCCTTATGTAATTGGGCAAATTATTGAACGATACCTCATCAAGAATCAAAATCCAAACTTACTTTTGTTGGGTTCGTTGTTGGTGCTGCTAATGCTTTTGCTCGAGGCATTACTCCAAGTGGTCGGCACTTATTTTTCCAACTTGTTGGCACAGTCCGTGATCCGTGATTTGCGCAAGAAAGTCATTCATCATTTTATGCAACTTAGAGTGGCGTATTTTGATAAAAACCCCGTTGGAGCCATGGTTACTAGGGTTGTTTCAGATATGGAAGCCATCACAGAAGTGTTTTCTTCAGGCGTCATGGATATCGCTGCTGACCTACTTTCTTTAGCCTTGATTATCTTATTTATGTTCTTGACCAATTGGCAGCTCGCCCTCATGACGCTAATTCCAGTTCCAATACTTATTTGGTCTACTAAAATTTTTGCAAAAGCCATGAAGGGGTCTTTTCAACAAGAAAGACTGGCGGTTACTAAACTCAACACCTTTGTTCAAGAAAGACTAACAGGCATGAGCCTTGTACAACTGTTCAATCGCCAAAAAAATGAGGCGGCAAGTTTTGATGAAATCAACAAAGCACACCGCGGCGCACACATCAAAGCCGTTTGGGCCAATTCAATTTTTTTCCCTTTAGTTGAACTTTTAAGTTCGTTGTCCATTGCTTCTTTGTTGGTATGGGGAGCACTTCAAGCGGCAGGTAAATCTGAACAAGAAGTCAGAAATATGTTTGGGCAAATTTTTGCGTTCGTTTTCTGGATTAGTCAGCTTTATAGACCAATAAGAATGTTAGCGGATAAATTCAATGTATTACAGCGCGGAACGGTACGGGCAGAAAGGATTTTTGCAGTGATTGATGAGCAAACAGACATACAAAGTGATGGTAAACTCACCAACATAGACTTTAATCAGGACTTGAAATTTACCGAGGTTTATTTTGAATATGTAACCGGACAGCCTGTATTAAAGAACCTAAACTTAACTATTAAGCAGGGTGAAACTGTGGCAATTGTTGGCGCAACAGGTTCGGGAAAAACGACGTTAGTTAATCTTTTGGGCAGGTTCTATGAGCATCAAAAAGGCGAAATTAAAATAGGAGACGTTGCCATCGAAGATATCGCTTTAAAGACGCTTCGCAAGCACATTGCTATCGTTTTACAAGACGTATTCTTGTTTTCAGACACAATTTTTAACAACATTACGTTAGGAGACCCCTCTATTTCACTTGAACAAGTGATTGACGCGTCAAAAGCGGTTGGTGCTCATGATTTCATCGATCAGCTGCCACTTAAATACGAACAACCCATAGGAGAACGTGGCGGTACACTTTCAGTAGGCCAACGTCAGCTACTTGCTTTTATTCGTGCCTATGTTTACAACCCAGAGCTACTCATATTAGATGAAGCCACTTCGAGTGTAGATAGCGAGAGTGAAATGTTGATCAAAACTGCCACCGAAAAACTCACGAAGGGAAGAACATCAATTGTCATCGCCCATCGTTTATCGACAATCAGGCAAGCCAACAGAATTGTCGTGATGGAAAAAGGTGAAATCATTGAACAAGGAACCCATGACGAACTGATATTGCAAAATGCACACTACAAGAATTTATACGATCGTCAATATTTCAATCAGCAAGACGAATGAAAAGATTAAAAATAGGTGGAGTACCAGAGCATTTTAATCTGCCTTGGCGCTTGGCCATCGAAGAGGGGAGATTCAAGCAAGCTGGCATAGAGCTCCATTGGTCTGATATGACAGGCGGAACAGGCCAGATGATCAAAGGTTTACAAGCGGGCACCATAGATATTGCCGTTTTGCTAACTGAAGGTATTTCACGGGCAATATTAAAAGGATTAGATGCCAAAATCATTGCGGTATATGTCCAGACACCATTGATTTGGGGTATACATGTTCCGGTGAGTCATGGCATCAATCACTTAAGTGACCTCGACAGCAAGACCTTTGCCATTTCAAGAGAAGGTTCAGGATCACACTTGATGTCATTTGTCCTGGCTCAACAGCAAGGTTGGGACCCTTCTTCACTCAGCTTTAATGTTGTTGGTGATGTTTACGGCGGTTTATGGGCGTTAAGTAACGACGAAGCGCAAGGATTTTTATGGGAAAAATATACCACACAACCATTTGTGGATCAGGGCAAATGCAAGCGCATTGGTGAAGTGCTCACGCCTTGGCCTTGTTTTGTGATTGCGGTACGTTCTGAAGTACTCGATCAAGAAGCAGATTTATTAAATGCAATTTTACCCATTGTCCAAACCCGTGCTCAGGAATTAAAAAATAGTTCGGATGCTGCTGAAGTAATTGCATGGCGCTATGCATTAAAACAAAATGAAGTGCAACAGTGGTTGAATAAAACCGAGTGGTCGAGTAGCCTTAGTGTCTCTGCAATGGATTTTGAAAAAGTAATAGGTACTTTGGTAGAGCTAGATTTGATTTCAGCAGATGAAATGCAAGACTGGCAACAAAAGTTGTTGGCATGAAAATAATTTTACTCGTTGGTTTTATTAGCCTTCTTCCGTTTATCAAAGCGCAAACAGGCGTCACATTACCAACAATGAGTATAAGCCCACAATTTGTAGCGAATCTCGGCCCTGCAAACAACGAGACTTCAGGGTTGCTATATTACCACGACACACTATTTTCAATCAATGACAGTGGAAATGCACCAGCCTTATTGGCTATTGATCCGGTAACTGGTGCCACCCTTCAAACATGGGCTTTATTGAATGCGCAGAATCAAGATTGGGAAGCTCTTGCTGCCTCCACTTCCAAAATTTTCATTGGTGATATTGGCAATAATATGGGCACCCGCTCCTTTTTTGACATATATCAAGTAGCACTTACAGATTTGCCCACCACAGATACACTAGTAAACCAAAAATTCACTTTTTACTATCCAGACCAACCCAACAGTGCGCTTCCTATGAATGCTCATAATTTTGATGCCGAAGCCATGGTTTGGAAAAATGATTCGCTGCATATCTTTTCAAAAAATTGGGTTAATTTGTGGACCAAACATTATGTATTACCAGCAACTTGGCTGGATACCATAGCCGCCACATTGCTTGATTCTTTTCAGGTAAATGGCCTAATTACCGATGCCGCCTATGACTCACTGAATGAGCAGTTTTACTTATTGGGTTATCAACAGCAAACCTCGGGGCTCTATAATGCATTTATGTGGTTGCTTTGGGATTTTCCTAATGCGATTTTTGAAGGTCAAAGACGCAGAATAGAATTAGGATCTGCACTTACGCTTGCGCAGACAGAAGGAATTTGCATCTCTGGAACCAACGCTGGATTCATCAGCGGTGAGCAAATTAATTCTATCATTACAATACCGCCAAAATTACATCGTTGGGATGTGGACCAATTGATGTCAACCGATGTGGATATGGTATTAAAAGGTGTTTATTTTTCTGACAACACCCTTTATTTGCCTGAAGGCTTCAATGAAATTTTAAGTTTAGTAGACACCAATAGAAAAGTTGTTTTACAAACGCAAAAAGGAAAACGCACTTATAATTTGGAGCGTCTAGAACCAGGAGCCTATTATTTGTTGGCCCATGATTGGACCTACAAATGGCTGAAAAATAACTAAATAGCTTTTTATATTCTATCAGAACTTGGCCTTGTTCAATCAATGTGGGCATTTGTTCATTTCTTCTATTGCGAAACAATATAAAGAATAACTTAATTGAACAAAATCTAAAGCCATGTTAGCACTAGCACAATTTGATAACCACTTTTGGTGGGCAATAGCAGCGGTTCTGGGCATCTTAGCAATCATTTTTGCGGTTTTCTTAACCGACAAAAACTAAGCTAGAGCTGTTTTAAAGCTCGTTGAATTTCTTTATCCTGGGTGTTTACCACTCGGTAATAGCCATTTTCTGTGAATAAATGACTCGCTATTTCTGCTTTCAGGTTTTGCGCAATTCGTTTTTTACTATGCGCAAATTCAGAGGCTTGATAAACAATATTGAATTCCTTTTGCGCAAAGCGCGTGAACGATTGTAGTAAAGCATCGGTGACTTTAAATTCAAGAATAAATGTCTGGAGGTTTAAAGTTTGAGGATGTTGGTTAAGGTAGTCAAATGCAAAAGCGTTGAAAGCGCCAGCCCAGAGTAATTCTGTCAAATACATGGAAGTTCCGGTAGTGTCGCCCGGTACAAAAATATCGGGCATAATGCCACCGCCACCATACACAACCCTTCCTTTTCGAGTTTTGTATTTGAGTGAGTCTACGAAAATACTGGAGTCAGGTCTGAAATATTCGTCGGCATAGGCACGGTCTTCGGCTGCTTTATAGGCATCGTAGCCATCTTTATAAGGGCGCTGTATAGACCTTCCGGATGGCGTATAGTAGCGTGCAACAGTGATGCGAATATTACTGCCATCGCTGAGTCGTTTATCTTGCTGTATGAGGCCTTTTCCGTAAGATCGGCGCCCAATGATAGTAGCGCGGTCGTTGTCCTGTAAGGCGCCAGCTAATATTTCGCTTGCTGACGCTGATTGCGCATCAATGAGTACTGCTACTTTAATGCTTTCAAGCAGACCACCGGCAGTTGACGTGAATTTTTTCTCTTTACTGTGCAGGCCTTTGGAACTTAAAATGATGCGGTTAGCTGGTAAAAATTCATCGGCGATTTGAATGGCAGTTTCCATAGTTCCGCCGCCATTACCGCGTAGGTCAAGCACTAATTTTTTCATACCAGACTGCAAGAGCCGCTGTGCTGCTGCTTTGAATTCATTGGCTGTAGGAATGGAGAATTGGGCAATTTTGATATATCCTATTTGATCTTTGATCATGTAGGAACAATTTACAGTTTGGATTGGAATGATGCCTCGGGTTAGTGTTTTTTGCAGTTTTTTTCCTTTGCGCAATACAGTGACTTTAACTTGTGTATTTGGCGCTCCTTTTAAACGACTCATCACTTTTTCGTTGGTCATGAATTTACCACAGGAAGGCTTGTTGTTAATTGCTACAATGCGATCTCCGCGCTCTAAACCAGCTAAATCGGCAGGCGAGAGTTCGTTGACATGAGTCACACAAATAGTGTCTCTAAAAAGTAAAAAACGCACCCCAATTCCTCCGAATGAAGCATTGGTTTGTTCATCTAGTAGTTTAATGTCTTTTGCAGAAACGTAATTACTGTGTGGGTCAAGCTTATGTAAAAGTTCGGCAATAGTCTCTTCAAAAATTTCTTCTTTATTGATCTTATCGACGTATTGCTCATCAAGAACATCAAAGATTTGTTCTAGCTTTTGTATTTCTTTATTACCGGTAGAGTCAGAGCCACCAAGTAAGCTTGATCCTGCCCAAATTCCAACTGCAGCGACAAATGTTAAAAGCGCAGGTAACCAATATAATGGCTTAGGTCCTTCTTCAGACATCGTCTATGTTTTCAATTTGTTGAACTTCAAGACCAGCTGATTTTAAAAATTCTATCCCAGAGAGGTCTTTGTACGCTTCTTGATAAACAAGTCTGGTAATGCCCGATTGTAAGACGAGTTTACTGCAGTCTTTACACGGTGAGTGGGTGAGGTAGAGCGTGGCATCTTTACAATTATTTGTAGAGCGCGCAACTTTGAGAATGGCGTTTGCTTCGGCATGAAGTACGTACCAATGCGTTTGGTTATTTTCGTCTTCGCAACAGTTGTCAAAACCAGCAGGCGTGCCATTGTAGCCGTCAGAGATGATGATGGCATCTTTGACGATTATTGCGCCTACTTGTTTGCGTTGACAATGAGAAAGTCTGGCCCAACTCGCCGCAAGGCGCAAATAAGCTTTGTCATAGCGGTGCTGTTTATCGGCTTGTTGTTTATCCTCCATGTCTAATGTGTCCGCCTAAGTATCCTGTAAATGCAAATAAGATAAACGCAATAACGCCCACGATCATGATGAACAACTGAATTTGTTTGGCTTTCTCCCATTTTGCGTGATTAGACCATAAGCCGATGATGGATGCAGCGGTCAGTAAGAAAATAAAAATCAAGGTGTTTTCGGCCATCTCTTCGTGAAGATGGATGAGGTTTTCTGAAATGCCAGGTAGATGTTCAACATGTTCTTCAGCTGCTTCACCCGTAAAATAAGCAAGCATGCCACCGATTCCGCTAATAAGCAGTAGTAGATACGCACTAAAAGCTGTGTGTAGCTGAGGTTTGAAATAGGCAATGAATAATAACAATACACCAAATATGGAGCCGAGGATCGGAAGGTGATTGGTGAGTAAGTGAATGTAGGCCAAATTCATATGATGGAGTTTTTTCTTAAAGTTACCGAAAAAATCAGTGTGTGTAGTATGGATAAATCATGAAATAAACGACAACTCCGGTAACCGCCACATAAAGCCAAATGGGGAAAGCAAATTTTGCCCATTTTTTATGTTTTTGATAATTACCTTCCCAAGCATGTAAATAGGTGAATAAAACCACCGGAATGACCGCCACACTCAAGAAAATGTGTGATAATAACAATAGGATATAAGCAAACCGAGTTGAACCAACTAAACCGAGTTCTTTTCCGGATAAAACGCCGTTGTGATCAAGATCGCCATATACTGTTGAATCAGAAGTCATGTGGTAGGCAACGTAACATAAAAGGAACAAAACACTCAAAACGAGTGCTAATTGAATCGTTTTTTGGTGTTGTTGCACCTTGCCGTTCTTGATAAATATCAGCGCCAAGATTAATAATCCACCAGTAACGGCATTAATGCCCGCATAAATGGGTGGCAGAAAAGAGAAGTCAACGCCTTCAACTTTGATTCCGAAAAGTGCAGCCACTGCAATAGGAATGATAATGGAAATAGCAATAATCCATTTTCTAAGCCCTGTGTTATTCGTTGGGGTAGTTGTATTCATCTTGAAATAATTGTTTAGCTTCTTTAATTAATCTTAGGTATTCTTTTTGATTCACGCTTAAGTCGGGTTGTACCACTTCATAAACACCTCGAACATGCCCTTTTTTATCGACAAGTGTAAAGGCTCCTGAATGTGCATAGCCACCTAAAGCATCGGCTTCTCTTCCTGCAAAAATAAGAAAGTGTTCGATGCCAAGTTGATGTGTGAAGGATTCATCTCCACATAGAAAAGCCCAGTTTTTATTTTGGATCCCTAATTTGCTTTTATGAGCTTTTAGGACGCTTGGCGTGTCGTGTTTGGGGTCAATTGTAAAAGAAAGATATTGCAAGTCTTTAGAATAGCGCTCAAGGGCCTTTTCGACGTTTTTAAGCTGCGTATTCATGATGGGGCAAATAGATGGGCAAGTAGCAAAGAAAAACTCTGAAATCCAAACTTTGTCTTTGTACGTGTCTTTTGTAACTAGAATGGAATCTTCATTGAAGAACTGAAAATCCGGGATGACTTGATAAATCGTGTCTGTAATGGTTTTTCCGTCTTGAACACGATAATTGAGGTCATAATTACCAAGGATGGGTAGCGGTTGTTCGCGGTTATCGTTGCAAGCAACTAGCCCTGTGCACAGTGCGAGCAAGCATAGTAAGGTGTTAACGTTTTGCGCGTGCTTTGTCATATTGCTTCATGAGAAGGGCAAGGTGCTCTTTCATTTTTCTAATCATGCCCTCGGTATGTCCATTAAGCACCATTCTTAAATGGTTCTTTTTATCGAGCAACATGATGAGTTCATTGTAAGAAACACCTCCAAAATACTTTTTATCTCTAACAATAAGATCAACCCCATTGTTCTTATGGTTGAAAAAGTCTTTGGGTTCAGCGATGACGAGTTGCCAAAGTTCTGGGTCATAGCCCTCGACGTTGTGGCGAAGCATGTCTTGGATGTCAAGTAATTCTTGTTCTGTGACAGGGTTTCCTAAAGAATCAACGACAATCGATAACATCCGTACTTGTTTGAGCTTTTTACGCTTATTTGTACGGAGAT
>CAYPVA010000083.1:0-7955 GCA_964414045.1 uncultured Lishizhenia sp.
AATCCCATCAATTTTGCACCAAAGGAAAAGTCTTTTTGGCGATACCTGATCGGTGGTTCAATTTTCGGTTTGGGTTGGGCACTTAGCGGGGCTTGCCCAGGCCCAATGGTCGTCAACATCGGCTACGGCTACTTGAGTTTCATCGTGGTCGTATTTTTTGCAGCCGTGGGAACTTATCTGTACGGCGTATTTCAGAATAAATTACCTCATTGATTTATTTATCATGAAATCAACCTTCGCTTTATTTACGCTCACTTTATTTTTGTTTTCATGTAGTGGAGTTGAAAATAACAACCCGTTTCATTCTGAAGCTGAGCAAATACAAGCAATGCCACTGAGCGAATTTTGGCAACCCTTGGATGTTTTTGATATCAAAAACGATCAAAAATCCAAGGAGGTGCTCTACGGCCGTGACTTGATAATTTACACCGCCTATTATTTTGGTCCAAAGGGTCGAATTGCACAACAAACAAATGGTCTTAATTGTCAGAATTGCCACCTCAATGCTGGAACCAAGCCTTTTGGAAATAATTATGGTTCAGTTGCATCAACATATCCAAAGGTTAGGGCACGAAGTGGTAAGATGGAAAGCATTGAAAAGCGCATCAATGATTGCTTTGAACGTAGTCTAAATGGAAAACCTCTCGCTGAGAATAGCATGGAAATGCGTGCAATGGTAGCATACATGAAATTTTTAGGTGAAAATGTAAAAAAAGGTGAAAAAGCTGCTGGATCAGGACTCAAAGAATTACCATTTTTAAATAGGGCTGCAGATCCGAAAAAGGGTAGAGCGATTTATGAATTGCGTTGCGCAAGTTGTCATCAGTCAAACGGGCAAGGAATTTTAGATGGAATTGGTCAGTCGTATGTCTATCCTCCGTTATGGGGACCTCAAAGTTTTAATGATGCTGCTGGATTGAGTAGAATTAGTAACATGGCAAAGTATGTCAAATACAATATGCCTTTGGGTGTAAGTCATGAGTCGCCAGAGCTTTCAGATGAAGATGCCTGGGATGTTGCAGCTTATATAGAGAGTAAGCCTAGGCCACACAAACCAGTACCTCAGGATTGGCCAGATATTAGTAAAAAACCAATGGATCATCCGTTTGGCCCGTATGTCGATCAATTCTCAGAACTGCAACATAAGTATGGACCTTTTACGGCCATGAAAAAACCAAAAAAGTAAGGCAATAATTAGCAACGCGTTGAATTCTAAAGAAAAGTAATGCAAGGAATGAATAAGGAGAAAACCGGGTTACAGCATTTCGCGAAGAAACGATCGTTTTTCAATTTTTTATTGACTTTATTTTTTATTCAAGGCTTTTTTGCCCAAAACAAAGAATTGTCAGTTCAACCAATAATGTGGAACGTAAAACCACAAAATGTTTTGGATACAACATCCGTGCTTCATGCATTTAAAACAGGTACAACAGCAGGTCATTTACGCTATTTTTTCAGTCAAACCACCAATGAAGGTATTTTGTCTGACTATTTTGCCAATGCGTTGGGAACCTCTTTTAGTTATGAAACAAATGATTTTCATGGTTTTAAAATCGCGCTGGGTGCATTCTATGCAATGAATATATATTCCTCCGACTTAAAACTGCATGATCCCTCAACAGGATTGTCAAATCGCTATGAATTGGGTCTTTTTGATGTGGAAAATCCGTCAAAAAAGTTCAATATCTACCGAATGGAAGAATGCAATTTAAGTTATCGTTTCAAAAAGTCAAATCTTATTAAAATAGGGCGTCAAAAAATAAATACTCCGTTGATTAATCCGCAAGACGGAAGATTGAATGCAACGCTAATCGAGGGTTTGTGGATGGACCAAAAAATCGCGAATAATTTTCGATTTACAGGAGGAGTTATTACAAAAATTTCGCCACGTGGTACCACAAAATGGTATGAAAACGCACAAGCAATTGGGTTGTATGGACAAGGAGTTGATATGAATGGAAAACCGGCTCATTTTAACGGGAATTTAAACAAATCAATCGTTGGAGTTGCTTCGGTAACTTATACTGCAACTAAAGGATTCGATTTTCAAGCGTGGGATTATCATGTACAACACTTGCTAAACACCATGTTCATTCAGACTAATTACATATTTCCGTCAAAAAATTTTCTTATTACAAATAGCGCGCAATTTCTCAGACAATGGTCATTAACCCAAAAAAATGAAACCGATGTGAATCTTTTATATACACAATACGGCGCTAAATCAATGAGCTTTGGTTTTAAATCAAAAATTGCATTTAAAAATTGGCATTATTCGTTGAATTATAACCGTATTACTGCGGAAGGGCGTTATCTATTCCCTAGGGAATGGGGGAGGGATCCATTTTTTACATTTATGCCACGTGAAAGAAATGAGGGATTTGGTGACGTTCATGCTTTTGTTTGTAGGATCGAAAATCAACAAAAGGGGTTGATATTTCAAAAAAGTAGTTTAGCTATTGGATACTTTAATTTACCGGATGTCAAGAATTTTACACTCAACAAATATGGTTTACCAAGTTACTTCCAACTCAATGTTGATACAAGAATTAATTTAGATACTTGGTTGAAAGGGCTTGAAGGACAATTGCTTATTGTTGCGAAATGCGGTATCGGTGAAACTTACAATAATCCAAAATTTGAATTGAATAAAGTGAATATGTTGCTCACAAACATTGTATTAAACTATCACTTCTAACTATTTCTCATTTATTTTATATTCATATGAATTTTGACTTACTTACTATTTTCGGCCTATTTGCCAGCACTCTGATCGGAATTTCTCTAGGATTGATCGGAGGCGGTGGATCTATCCTTACCGTTCCTGTACTTGTTTATTTGTTTGGTGTAGACCCTGTATTGGCAACAGCTTACTCGCTTTTCATCGTTGGTTTAAGCAGCTTGGTAGGAGCCTTTCCAAAATATAAGTCAGGCATGATTGACTTGAAAACTGCCGTTGTATTTGGTATTCCCTCAATTGTCGCTGTTTTCGTCACAAGAAAAGTTTTAGTGCCGGCCATTCCCGCTACCTTATTTTCAGTTGGTGAACTTGCTTTCACGAAGGCTTTAGCTATGATGTTGTTGTTTGCCATTTTGATGGTGGCCGCTTCGGTTTCTATGATTAGGGATAAGAAAAAAGAGGAATTGGAAAGTACTGCACCGAGAGTTTTTAATTATCCAATGATTTTATTGGAAGGAACGGTTGTTGGTGTACTTACTGGTTTAGTAGGTGCCGGTGGAGGTTTTTTAATCATCCCAGCCCTAGTGATGCTTTCTAAATTACCAATGAAACAAGCGGTAGGAACAAGTTTGTTGATCATTGCTGCCAAATCTTTAATTGGTTTCACCGGAGATGTCATGGAAAATTCAAGTCAAATGAATTGGTCACTTTTATCGGTTGTAACGGCACTTGCAATTGCTGGAATTTTTATTGGGAACCGCTTGTCTAAAAAAATGGATGGTGCTGCACTGAAAAAAGGTTTTGGTTGGTTTGTCTTGGTGATGGGGATTTATATAATTGTGAAAGAATTAGTTTTCCCCGGAGAGTCCGGACATTGATCCGTAAATTTTTCAAATAAATCACATTCAAATTTTTTTCAAAAAATGATATTTAAAAAGCACATCATAAGAATTATAATACCATTAATTTTTATTGCTATTTCTTATTTCAATCCATCTCTATTAATCGCTCAAAACACTACCTTTCCCTTTGAAATCCTCTTGAAATCCGATTCAATTTCAGGTTTCAGTGGTTTACATTCTTTTGCTTGGGGAAAATCAAATGGCAAGATATTACTCGTTGGTGGGAGGCCAGATGGCATCCATGCTCGGCAACCATTTAATGCTTTTCCGGCAAGTCAGAACAATCAGCAATTGCAGGTGCTGGATCTTGCGAGTAAACAATCATGGAGTCGTTCTTTGACTGAACTTTCTGTTCCCCTCCAAGAGCAATTGCAAAGTACCAACATGAATTTTTATCAGGACGACAACACCTTGATTCTTACAGGTGGTTATGCTTACAGCAATTCGGCAAATGACCACATCACTTTTCCTTACTTGACTTGTATAGATTTAAATGGGCTCATACAAGCCATCATTGACAATCAGGCCATTGCACCTTTTTTTAAACAAATTCAAGACGAACGCTTTGCCGTAACAGGTGGAAATTTAGGGAAAATCGGACAGCAATACTATTTGGTTGGGGGCCATCGTTTTGACGGACGCTATAACCCCATGAACAACCCTACCTTCGTTCAAACTTATGTGGATGGCCTCAAAAAATTTGAATTGACGCCAACAGGGCAACCATTGGCAGTACTCAACTATCAAATGAACACCGATCAAGTCAATTTACACCGGCGCGATTACAATTTGCTCCCACACATTTTTCCAAATTCTGAATTTGGCTATCTCATTTCTTCAGGCGTATTTCAGATCAACGCTGATTTACCATTTCTTTACCCCGTTGAAATCAAAACAAGTGGTCATAACGCTGTCAATGGCTTTAGTCAATACCTCAGCAACTACCATTCAAGTAAATTCAGTGCCTACGATTCGTCTTCTGGAACGATGCACCACTTATTTTTAGGAGGATTGAGCCAATATTATTATCAAAATGGAAGTCTAATAAATGACCCAAATGTTCCGTTTGTAAAGACAATAAGCCGTTTGGCTCAAGGCCCAGATGGCGCGTATCATGAGTATGTTTTGAGCAACGAAATGCCCGGTTTACTCGGTGCAAGTGCCGAATTTATAGCCCAAGAAAATCTACCATTTTATGCAGATGACATTATTGATTTGGCGGCCATTACGCAAGATTCCATGCTCATCGGACATCTTGTGGGTGGGATTAAAAGTACGCAGTTGAATCCGTTTACTGTGAATAATACAAGCGCCACTGCTTCTAATGCAGTAGTTTACGAGGTTTGGTTGAAAAGAACGGGCACTCAAGCAATAGAGGTTCTGCCTACACCAAGCGCTTTGAATGTTACACTTTTTCCAAATCCGGCGAAAGATGTGGCTTACCTTGATTTTGAACTGGAGCAAAAAGCCAATGTGGAGTGTTTTATTTTGGATGCGAATGGAAGGTTAGTACATGAAGTTTATTATGAAAAAATAAAAAAGGCCAAAAAAACACTGGACTTCAAGCAACTGGGTCTCAATACAGGAAACTACACCATTCAGCTCATTTTCAACGACCAACACACCCTCACCAAAAAACTACAAATTCAATGAAAGAGTTCTGGAACGAGCGCTATGCCGAAACACAATTTGCCTATGGTTTAGAAGCCAATGATTTTTTAAAAGCACAGCCTATTGGTTCAGGTCTCAAAGTGCTCTGCTTAGCGGAAGGTGAAGGTAGAAATGGCGTTTATTTAGCCAAATTAGGCAATGAAGTGACCTGCGTCGATTATTCAGAGGCAGGGCTTGAAAAAACACAAAAACTTGCCAAGCAAAATGGAGTAGAAGTTACTTGTGTTTGTGCAGACCTTGGTCAAATGAACTTAAAGGAAGGGACCTGGGATTTAATCATTGGAATTTTTGCACATTTTCCAAAATCAGTGAAGGAACATATTTGGCCACAAGTTTATGATGCATTAAGACCAGGCGGTCAGCTTATTGTTGAGGTTTATGATCAAGAACAGCTGCGCTTTGGAACAGGCGGCCCCCAACATGCAGATCTTTTGTACAGTGTTGATGAATTGGAATTGTTACTTTCTACAAATTTTCAATTCATACAAATTGAAAAAGTATACAGAGAAGTCCATGAAGGGGCTTACCATAATGGGGCTTCAGCGACCATTCAAGTTATTGCGAAGAAATAATTTCAATTACAAGGTTTTCCGAATCATAGTTTTTCAAGAAGAAGAAAAGAGATTTACTTTTTTAAGATTTTCAAAGAAAAAAGACTTCATAGAACTTAAGTTTTCCGAACTTTAGGCGTTAACAAGATCATGATGCTGTTCTTCAGTCGGCTTTTATTTTTTTCTTTGTGTTTTCCTTTGTTGGTATCACAGGCTTTTACACAAGACAACTGTGAGTTCAAGTCACAAAACAAAAAGGGTGGTCATTATTTATTCTCTACTTATTATGAGGATGATTTGAAAACGCCGCGTGAAGGAGTTTGTCAAATCCTGCATTTAGGCAAAATTTATGAGCGCAGAACTTTTGTGAAAGGAAGGCTAACTGAAGAAACCCTTAATACATTTGAAGGCAATCCGAGGGTTCGGAGCAAATTCTCTATCTGGGACAACGATTCAATTCTCATCGATCAAAAGGTATATTTCGAAAACGGACCACTGCAAACCCACAATATTTTTTATTTGAATCAGGAAGGGCGTCGCTGCTTCAAAACAATTGAGTATGGTTTAAATGGGCAAAAGCGCTTTGAAAGATCTTATGCTTGGATCAGATACCGCGAGCTTCAAGAATCCGACAAAAGTATGCATCCTCCTCACACAGTAGACGAAGATGGTTACACGTATTTAATAGCGCCTTTTGGTACTGAAACGACCTATTACGAGGGTGGGCAATTGATGGAAGTGAAGCAGCATCGTTTTATAAACGATGGAAATTACGAGCACCGGTCTTTGCATGGTCCTGTCATAACATATTACGAAAACGGTAAGCTTAAATCAAAAGGCAATTACAAGGAAGGCGCTTTATATGGTGGTTTTAAAAGTTTTTACCCCGATGGAAAAATACAATCAGAGCGCCATTATCAAAACGATGTTCCTGTTGGTGAATGGAAAGGTTGGCATCCAAACGGAAAACCATCCTTTTGGTACCTCTATGATTTAGAAACTGCACATCCTTTTGAGCCCAACAAAAAAGAATGGGCAGAGAACGGCCAAATGACTTTGGAGCAAGTATTAGATGAAGGTGCCAACGGTTACTTGCGCGAATGGACGCCAGCAGGTATCAAAACACATGATGTTGACATTCAGCTCTTAGACCGTACCAAAGGCGTTGAAACATGGTGGTACAACGACGGGCAGTTGCATTGGCGACGCGATTACCGCAAGGGGCAAGATACCTCTTTGGTTGAGTTTTATCCCAACGGCGAATGGCAACGCTTAGAAATTCATAAAGAACAGGGTTCAAATAGCTATAAAGAAGTCAAACGTTGGTACCCGAAAATGGTCTTCGAAAGTGTATTTATAGCCGAGACGCGCTCGGATGGTTTTTTCAAACAATTACAAGAGCTCTATTATCCGAGTGGCAACTTGAAAAGTAGGGTGGAGTATAAAAACAAAGATTGTTACAAGGAATTTTATGCGAGCAATGGTATCAAAATCCGTTTCTTACATACCATTTCAGATAGCTTGCATGGCCCATATCAAGAATTAGATTCAAGCGGTCAATTGCTCATCGATTACCGTTATACTGCAGGCCTGAGAGATGGCTGGTGTAGGGAATATGCTACAGATGGGAGCTTGCTATTTGAACGCTTTTATGAAAAAGGAATTTACAATGCCAATTTTCCATCGGTGGATAAAAGAAAAGCGTTGCCCAACCTCAGTCTTGAAACCAAGCAGGGCTTGGAACGGCTCACCAAAATCCAACGCATAGATTCGCTGCTCTTTTCTAAAAAAGAAATCGAAAAACTCGTTGAATTGGCCTGCCAACATTATCCTGAGCTATTCGAACCCCTTCCGCAGACAGACTATAACAGTTTTCGAGATTTCAACCACGTTATACGGTTTCATTTACGCCGCAATGGCCATATGATATTCATGGATATCAGTGCTTACGCCGCGTCGAGTTTAACTTTAATTATTTATCCTGATATGGAAATTGAGATTTTTAATCATCGGTATACCATAGATGAGCTTGGCGAACTTAATGTGGTATCTCCTAAATTTTACATGTGGAACGACTAATTCTATTATTGCTATTTTTCTCGGTGAATTTGTTGCGCGCGGACATGTTGCCCACTGAGTTGCGTTTCACGT
>CAYPVA010000084.1:0-7937 GCA_964414045.1 uncultured Lishizhenia sp.
GTCTACTGGATCTCAGTGGCAATCTTCAGCTTTTCATCAGAACAGCCGACTACGCTGGCAATCCAAATATTACAGAAGCAGCTTTTGATCATTTCAGTCTTACCAATGCCCCTGTTGTTGGTTTTCAATCGTTAGAAAATCAAGCGCTACAACTCTATCCAAATCCAGGGTCTGAGTCCATTCAAATTTTAGGGATAGATAAAGCAACGTTGGCAAGAGTTTATTCATGTTCAGGTAAATTTTTATGGGAACAACAACTCTATCCAGATCAGCATCAAATTGATACCCATCAATTAACACCTGGTATTTATTTTATTCAGATTGGCACCCAGACCAGCAAGTGGGTAAAAGCTGAAGATTAAAAAAAGACTATCTTTGAACTACATGAAATCAATTCAAGTTTCTGTCGTCATTCCGCTATTCAATGAAGATGAATCATTGCCTGAGCTACATCATTGGCTACAACGCGTCTTGCAAAATGCAGGCCTGAGCTATGAAATTTTATTCATTGATGATGGCAGCAAAGACAATTCTTGGGCTGTAATTGAGGGGCTTTCAGCTCAGGATACAGCTGTTAAAGGCATCCGTTTTCAAAAAAACTACGGAAAATCGGCAGCATTGCACATGGGCTTTGAAGCAGCAATTGGTGAGGTGGTGATTACCATGGACGCCGATCTTCAAGACTCACCTGACGAAATCCCAGAACTCTACCGCCTGATCACAGAATCCGACTACGATGTGGTTTCTGGTTGGAAAAAAGTGCGTCATGACCCACTTTCAAAAACCATTCCTACGAAACTATACAACTGGGCGGCCAGACGCATTACCGGAATCCATCTTCACGACTTCAATTGTGGCCTCAAAGCCTACAAGTCGGCTGTGGTAAAAAGCATTGAGCTCTACGGCGACATGCATCGTTACATTCCGGCTTTGGCAAAATATGCAGGCTTTCAGAAAATAGGTGAGAAGGTAGTCGAACACCGCGCCCGAAAATTCGGCGTGACCAAATTTGGCCTCAATCGTTTCTTGAATGGCCCGCTGGACCTCATGACAGTCGCTTTTATGGGTAAGTTCGGTAAAAAACCAATGCATTTTTTTGGTGCGCTTGGCGTGCTCATGTTCATGCTTGGTTTTGGTTTGTTCTTATACATGGGTATCGATAAATTGTTTTTCCATCACGCGGCTGAACGCCTTTCTGAACGCTCAGAATTTTTTGTTGCTTTGGTAGCCATGATCATTGGAGTACAATTTTTCCTTGCCGGGTTTGTCTCTGAGCTCATTGGTCGCAATTCAAGCACGCGCAATCATTATTTGGTCGCTAGTCGTTTGGGTCTATGAACCAACTTCCAAAAATAGACCAAACCTGGACGCTTTTTCTTGACCGCGATGGTGTCATTAATCAGCGCAATTTTGAGGGTTATATCTTGCAATGGCCTGACTTTCATTTTACAGACGGCTTGCTGGCTGCAGCGTCACAAATAGGACAAATGTTTGGTCAAATCTTTGTGGTGACCAACCAACAATGTGTGGCGAAAGGCCAGATTTCTGAACTAGTGCTTTTGGAAATACACCAACAAATGTGTGATGCATTGGCAGCAAATGGCTTGAAAATTACTGAAGTCAAGGTTGCAATTGAAAATAAAGGTCAGGATCCTTTTCGCAGAAAACCAAATACAACAATGGCACTTGAATTGAAAGCACAATATCCATCGATAGATTTCAAGAAATCGATAATGATCGGAGATACCGATTCCGATATCCAATTTGGGAAAGCACTCGGTATGTTTACGATACTTGTGCGTTCAAAAGAAAAGACGCAAGTCATCCCCGATTTAAACATCGATTATTTAGCAGATCTCCCAAAACACCTCCTATGAAAAGTCATCTTCCCTTCATTTTTTCAGGGCTCTTAATCATTCTTTTTTCTTTGAGTGCTACTGCGCAAGTGAATCAAACGGACGCGAAAGGTAAAAAGCAGGGGCCGTGGAGCAAAACCTACCCCAATTCTTCCGTTTTAGTTTATGAAGGTACTTTCAAGGATGATCGCCCGGTGGGCACTTTTACCTATTATTTTCCGAGCGGTGCCAAGAAAGCCATCATAGAGCATGGTTTGAAAGGAGGTAAATCAGCTGTACTCATGTTTTTTGAGAACGGTCAATTGCTATCTGATGGATTTTACCACCTCGAAAAAAAAGACTCTTTGTGGTATAATTACGCGCCTTCAGGTGAATTGATCAGTGCTGAAAATTACAAAAATGACCTCTTGAATGGCAAAGCAGTTTACTACTATAAGGAAGGGCAAGTACTTGAGCACAAACTACAAGTAGAACGCAAAGTGAATTACCAAGCTGGCAAGCTCCACGGAGTTTATCAGGCCTATTTTTACAATGGCAAACTCAAGCAAGAAGGAACGTATGAAAAGGGGCTCAAGCAAGGCATCTGGACAGCATACAATTCGGCAGGCCAAAAAGTCGCAACTATGAAATACGACAAAGATCTATTGCATGGCTGGTTGTATGCATTTAATCAGGATGGCTCACTCTTAAATAAAGTCCTTTATCTCGATGGCGTAGCGCTTTCAGAAAAAGATACCAAGGCTTATTTGGAGCGTTGTAAAGCATTAAATATAGAACCGGTGCAATGAGTCAAGTCAAACCCGATAAATGGTTGTTTTTTGCTGCCTTACCACCTTTTCGTGGTGGCATTGCGCAATTTAGTAGCGCGAGTTTTCAAGCATTGGCCAAAAAGATCAGTATCAAGGGTTTTACCTTTAAACAGCAGTACCCCAATTTTTTGTTTCCAGGCAGTTCTCAACTCGATCAAAGCACTGTTGTGCATACCGCCTTTCCTAGAATTGTTTCGACCTTTCTTCCCTGGACTTACCTCAATGCTTTGCGGGTATTTAGAAAAGAAAAACCCAGCGTTTTTGTCACAAGTTATTGGATGACCTTCTTTGCACCTATGATGGTATTTTGGGCGCGATTTTTACCCAAAAAAACCAAGAAATTAGCCATCGTACACAACCTGCAACCTCATGAAAAGCGCTTTTTTGATAGATACTTTAACCGCTTGTTTTTGAAAAATTACGATGGTTTCGTAGTGTTGTCGGAGGCAGTGGGTCAAGATATTCTCAGGCTCGATCCTACTGCAAAAATCAAGCACATTGCCCACCCACCTTATGAAATCGAGCAAACAAGTTTGGATCAAGCTGGGTGTCGCCAAAAGTTAGGTCTGGATCCTACCAAAAAAACATTGTTGTTTTTCGGCCTGATCAGGCCCTATAAAGGACTTCTAGAACTCATTCATGCCTTTGCATTACTTGACGATTCTTATCAATTACTCATTGCTGGTGAGGTCTATGGGGACGCTCAGGTTTATGAAGATGCTTTAGTTGCAGCACCCAATAAAAATTGGCGTTTTTTCAATCAGTTTATTCCAAATTCCGACCTAGCTCAGTACTTTCAAGCAGCTGATGTTGTGGTACTTCCATACCTCAGCGCGACACAATCCGGTGTGCGTGCTTTAGCTTTGGCACAAAAAAGAGCAGTTTTGTGTACGAATGTTGGGGGTTTAGCTGAAGGATTACAGGAAAATAAGGAAGGTTTTAGATTAGAACAAACTGCTGCACAGTCCTTCGCCAATCAAATTGAATCCTTATTTGATAGCGGCGAAATTGCAGCTTGTAATCAGGGTCTTACGCTTAAAAAAACAGATATAAATCAAGCGTGGCTCGACTTCGCTGACGCATTAATTGAATTCAGTAAGACACTCTAGATTTTTTATTTGAATTTAAGGATCCTAAATCCTATATTTGCAACCTTAATTCAAATTCAAATATTCAAGAAATGCGTTTAAAAGGATTTTTTTGGTTCTTGTCCATTCTTCTCACTGCGGTATGCGTTTACCAACTTTCATTTACATGGGTTGCCAGTAACGTCGAATCCAAAGCTGCTAAAGAGGCAGACCTCAAAGTAAAGATGCTTCGTGACGAAGCAAAAGCAACTGGTGGCATTGCCATTTTGCCAAACAACACCACTGTAGATTTCAACAATCCAGAGGCTGTTGAACTTGCCAGAGCAGCATTTATCAATGAAATTCTTCGCGAGAAAGGCGAGAAGCCAGTCTACCCAGTGCTCGGATCTACCTTTGGTGAAGTGAAAAAAATGTCACTTGCATTTGGTCTTGACCTCGTTGGTGGTATGAGCGTAACCGTTGAAATTTCATACCCAGATCTAATCAAAGGTCATGTGAAAAGCATCACAGATCCTAAATTCACAAAACCGTTTGACCGTGCCGTTGCACAATACAACAAAGAGGGAGGCGATTTCATTGGTACCTTCATCGCCGCCTACAAAAAAGCAAACGGATCTTTGCCATTGAGCTATATCATCAAAGGCGAAGGTATGGGTATCAAAACTTCTGATGCTCAAGTTGAAAACTACCTTCGTGAGCTCGTCGCTTCATCCATGAAAGGTATTGAAGATATTATTGGTCGTCGTATCAACCAATTTGGTGTGGCGCAACCAAACATCCAACGCGACCTCGCGACCAACCGTTTGTTCATCGAATTACCTGGTGTACAAGACGAAGAAACAGTTTCTCGCAAAATCCGTTCAACTGCGAACCTTGAGTTCTTTGAAACTTACATGCCTGAGCAAATTCAAATGCAATGGCAAGAAGCATCTCGTTTGAGTAAACTCAACGAAGTTAGCCTTGACGATCTCGCCCTCACCACTGACACAACTGCTGATACCACAGCAGTGAATGCAGATACTGCTGCAGCGACTGAAACAACAACTTCAACCGAAACAACTGGTGCAATGGCTTCTAAGAAAGCGCTTGCTGAACTCGTAGTTCCTGTTGGTGGTTATGCCATTGGATATGTCAATGCAAACGACAAAGCTACAGTAGATGCAATTTTACGTCGCAAAGATGTGAAGTCTGTATTTCCTCAAGATATTCAATTCATGTGGTCTGCAAAGCCTGAAAGCGTAGACAACAAATCTAAAAAAACGGCTTATTTCCTTTATGCTTGTCGCATTCCTGATACAGGTAAAGCGCGCGTAAGAGGTGAGCACGTCAGTAGTGCAAAAGTTGACTACGACCAAACAGACGGCAGCATCATCGTAAGCCTTGGCATGACCAACGAAGGAGCTGACGAATGGGGTCGCATGACAACAGAAAACAAAGACCGCATCATTGCCATCACTATGGATAGCGTTGTTTACAGTGCGCCGCGCGTGATCAACCCAATCCTCAATGGCAATACCCAAATCTCAGGTAGTTTTACTTTCCAAGAAGCAGAAGACCTCGCTGGTCTTTTGAATGGTGGTGCACTTCCTGTTCCATGTGTTATTAAAGACCTTCAAAAAGTGGGTCCTACTATAGGTGCTCAAAACTCACAAGCAGGTCTCATCTCATTCGGGGTAGCATTCATCGCAGTATTGCTATACATGATGTTCTACTACGGCAGAGCAGGTTTGGCTGCAAATATTGCCCTCACTGCGAACGTCATCTTCATTTTTGGTTCCCTCGCTTCTTTCGGCGCGGTACTTACTTTAGCGGGTATTGCAGGTATCGTTCTTACAATCGGTACGGCGGTAGATGCCAACATCCTCATCTTTGAGCGCGTTCGTGAAGAACAAGCATCAGGTGCAGATACTGAAACGGCGATCAACACAGGTTTCCGTAAAGCCCTTCCTTCTATCATCGACGCTAACGTAACGCACCTTTTGGTTGCAATCATCTTGAAGGTATTCGGAACAGGTGAAATCGAGTCTTTTGCAACAACACTCATCATTGGTATCTTTACTTCATTGTTCTCAGCTATGGTGATCGCCGAATTGGCCATTCACACATGGTTGGCAAAAGGTAAAACGGTTGGTTTCAATACGAAATACTCTCAAGGTCTTTTCCAAAACTTCAATTTTGACTGGATCGGAAAACGCAAGTACTTCTATGTATTCTCAATTACAGTTACCATCATCGGTATCGTTGCTTTGTCTACTCGTGGCTTGAAGCAAAGTGTTGAGTTCACTGGCGGTAGAACGTTTGCGGTGAAGTTTGAAAAGAAAGCGGATATCGAAGTGATTCGCAAAGAATTGGCTAAGGTATTCGTCGAAAAAGGTGAGCCAGCTTCTATTGACCTCAAAACCAAAACCAACGATTACAACGTAGAAATCGTGACCAACTATTTGCTCAACAACGATGGTGCTACTGATCAAGTAAACGCGCAATTGAATGCAGGTCTTGACGCATGTAAATCAAAAATGGGTGCTTATAAAGTGCTTGAATCACGTGCGATTTCAGCATCAATCTCAAGTGAGCTCTGGACTTCATCTACCATTGCTATCACATTGGCGCTCATCGCGATTTTTGCATATATCCTCATTCGTTTTGGACACTGGCAATATTCATTGGGTGCCATCGTCGGATTGGCTCACGATGCATTCTTTGTCATTTCAATTTTCTCTTTGTTACACGGTTATTTGCCATTCACCCTCGACGTGAATCAAGCATTTATCGCGGCAATTCTTACGGTTATCGGTTATTCCATGAACGATACCGTAATTGTATTTGACCGTATTCGTGAGAACTTGCGTCGTAGCAAGCCAGAGGACAACCATGGTGAAATCATCAATGCGTCACTTAACAGAACGCTTTCTAGAACATTCAATACCTCAATGATTTTATTTGTGGTTGTATTGATCATGTTCTTATTTGGTGGCCCTGCAATCAAAGGATTCCTTTTTGCACTCTTAGTGGGTGTTGTAATCGGAACGTATTCTTCACTTTGTGTGGCAACACCAATCCTTATCGATTTCTCAAAGCGTCTTCGCGCTTAACCTTAGTTAGCATTTAATTTTGCAAAAAGCCGCTTGAAAAAGCGGCTTTTTTGTTGGAAATACGTCTTGTATGCGTTAAGGTAGTAATGCGTATGAAAAAAAATATTCTAGTCGGGCTAATTCTCGTTGTGCTTATTGGAATTGGTTGGTGGTTCTCATATCAACCCCTGTCTGTTCAAGATCCGTATAAGGCGCTAAAAACGGAGAAAGGTCTACACTTGAATGCGGGCTTTCCAAGAAAGTTGCTGACTCAAGTTCCATTGCTCAAAGTTAAAGGAGATTCCAGTCTGCGTTTACAATATAATTCGTTGAGAATTCATAGTTACCTCGATAATGGATATGCGAGGACGCGTTACGAACTTGTTGTGACCAATCCACATTCCAAAACGCTTGAGGCTGAATTTGAACTCCTGTTAAATCAAGGGCAAACTTTGACAGCCTTTTCTATGGAAGTGAATGGAGAAATGCGTCCTGCTGTTGCCGTAGAGAAAAAAAAGGCACGTATCGCCTATGAGGCTACTGTGAGAAAAGGCATAGATCCAGGACTTATTGAACAGGTGGCAGGCAATGCTTTTCACCTGCGCATTTTTCCGTTGCTCACAAATGTGCCTAAAAGATTAATTTTTGAAGTCAGTTCTGTGCTTGTTCAGGATGCTGAGCAAGCTTATTTTGCGTTGCCGCTCAAAAGCAGAGATATCTTTGGTCAATTTAGTTTTAAAGCGTTTGGTTACAAGGCAGGTAAGCGCGTCGTACTCAGTGCGTACCATTTTTATAAAAAGGCTCTTGATCTGACCATACACATCAAATTACCGTTGGCGCAAGATATCTGTGCCCGAGCCAATCAATTAGATGGAGCTATTTATTTTAGCACCAACATGCCTTTGCCGCTGAAATATGCTCCAAAGAGGGCTCCTCGTTCACTTACAGTATGCTGGGATGCATCTGCCTCAAGAGATAATTCTTTGGCACGCAAAAAGGAGATTAAATTGTTGTTGGCATATCTTCAGCGCATCCATACCGGGCGACTTGAGTTCATATCTTTTGCTCATGAAGTACTTGAAAAAAAGTATTTTGACATTCAGAATGGAAAAG
>CAYPVA010000085.1:0-2411 GCA_964414045.1 uncultured Lishizhenia sp.
ATCAATGAGCTCTTGGTATATGGAACGCGAGTAGCTATACTAATCCTATGTCTTTAGCTGATTCCTATTCAAGGTTAGTAGAATACACAGTGAATCCGATAACAGGTCAGGTGGCTCAAACGTTTGAATTTGGCAAAAATATAGGCAACTATTGCTTCGCAATTAGTAGCGTGGATTATATCACTGCAGATAATTTATTTGTGAATTTTGGTTGGAATATAAAAGACCTAAATGGAAAGAATGCCTTCGTCGGAGGTATTTCTAGCGCTCGCTTTATGGAAGTAGACAGAACAGGCAAGATCAATCTGGACATAGTCCTGAAGAATTCAGATGTTCAATACCCTAAAAATGGGTTCAGATCTTACCGTGCAAGACCGTTTACTTTTTCCCCTTAATACCGTTCCCTAAATAACACCCGCCACCTTCCAATAAAATAATCCTGATTGCGTAACTTGCAGACTCGAATATTATGTCTAAAAAAGTTGCCGTCATATTAATCAATTGGAACAGCTATGATCTCACTAGAGACACGCTGAATTCACTTAGAAAAGTCACCTACCAGGACTTGGATGTGATTGTGGTAGACAATGGCTCTACAGACGAATCTGGAAATAGGCTAGAGACAGAATTTCCAGAGCATATTATGTTAAAATCTAGCTCTAATACGGGTTTTACGGGAGGAAACAATATTGGATTTCAGTATGCGATCGATCAGGGTTATGCTTATGCAATGATGCTGAATAATGATGTGGAGGTAGAGCCAGATTTTATAGATCCATTAGTGTATGCATTGGATGAAAATAAACGATTAGGGGCTGTACAGCCATTGATCTATTTTCATCATGATAAGGAAGTGATTTGGAATGCGGGATCGGTGCGGAATTCTTGGACGGGAGAGACAGTAACATTGGGGTACAATGTGCGAGATGTGGGACATGAGCAGAGGTGGATTAGGAAGCATGTGGATTGGTTAACCGGCTGTGCTTTTATGGTGCGCACGGATGTATTAAAGCAAATTGGGCTATTGAAAGAAGATTTTTTTATCTACTACGAGGATGTAGATTTATCATTTCGGATTAGAAAAGCGGGTTTTGGGTTAGGTTATGAGCCTTCATCCGTGATTTATCACATAGCGGGAATGTCACATAAATCAAAGGAAAAGGGGCCAGAAGGCTTTTTAAATCCGAAGGTGCATTATTTGAATGCACGTAACCGTTTGTGGATTTTAAAAGAATATACGAGAAAAGGATTTGTACCCTCTGTTATAATATACCAGGCAGGTTATTACTTTGCTGTGAGTCTTTATTTTATTCTACGCGGTAGATTTACTAAATTAGGGGCTTGGTTAAGAGGGATAAGAGACGGTTTATTACAAAATATTTATCAATAGCATTTTGAAAAAAATAATCATCACAGGTGTTGCGGGTTTACTAGGGTCAAGAATGGCGGAATGGATTATTGAAAACCATCCGACATGTCAGATCATTGGGATTGATGATTTATCCGGGGGCTACCAAGAACATGTGCCTTCACAGGTAGAGTTTCATGCCTTGGATTTAGCGAAAGACGAGATTTCAACTTTGTTTCAAGGAGTAGATATCGTATATCATTTTGCTGCCTATGCAGCCGAAGGCTTGAGTCCCTTCATCCGTAAATTCAATTATTCGTGCAATCTAGTAGCTACAGCTAATGTGGTCAATGCGTGCATTGAACATCAGGTGGGGAGATTAGTATTTACTTCCAGCATGGCAGTTTATGGCGTGGGAACGCCGCCTTTCCAAGAGTCAGATATACCTTCTCCAATTGATCCGTATGGTGTGGCTAAGTTTGCGTGCGAGATGGATATTAAAATAGCCGGAGAGCAACATGAATTAGACTGGTGCATCATTCGTCCACACAATGTGTACGGAAGAAATCAGAACATCTGGGATCGCTACCGCAATGTGTTAGGGATTTGGATGTACCAATACAAGAAGGGATTGCCGTTTACGATTTTTGGGGATGGTTCACAACAGAGGGCATTCTCTTGTATCGATGATTGTTTAGTACCCCTTTGGAAAGCTGGGACAGATCCACGCGCTTCCAAGCAAATCATCAACATTGGTTCTTGGAAATACTACAGTATTAAAGAGGCTTCCGAGGTGTTAAAGAAGGTGATTGGGGATGGAGATACGAAACATGAGGAGGCGCGTCATGAGGTGAAGGATGCCTTGCCTTCACACGAGAAAAGTGTTCAATTACTCGATTATGAGGATAAAACATCTTTAGAGGCGGGCTTACGAGATATGTGGAACTGGGCGAAAACGCAGCCAGATAGACCCCAAAAATCCTGGGATTCCTACGAGCTAGAGAAGGGGATCTACGGTTTTTGGAAAAATAAATAAATCATGCGATTTCATTTACCCACCATA
>CAYPVA010000085.1:2421-7930 GCA_964414045.1 uncultured Lishizhenia sp.
TGTTTTAGCCGTGTGCTTTTATTTTATTCTACGCGGGAGATTCGTTAAATTAGGCGCTTGGTTACGAGGGTTGAGGGACGGAGTTTTAATGAATATTTATAAGTAGCAGATGCGATTTCATTTACCCACCATAAGTTCGTTCGTATCCATGCTGGTGTTAAATGTATCCAATGCCCTTTTTCAATTACTGTTGATTCCAATTCTGATTAATCATTCCTCTGCGGAAGATATGGGGGCTTATTTTATTGCCTTATCCTATTCAGTTTTAGCGTCTATTTTTATCAATTTCGGTACTTCTCAGACGGCTGTGGTTGATTTACGTAAAGCAGAATCAGAGGAGGACAAAACACGAATTTTGGCGGAAACAACCGCACTTAGGATTCTTCCTCTTGTTTTAGCCATCATCGTTACAGCTTTATTGCCCATGTTTTTTTCACATGGTCTCTACTTCCTTTTAGTGCTGCCCATTCTGGTAGTCGAGTTTATTAACCCACAATTCTTCTTAATTTCTACTTACCAGATTAAACCGTATGCTTTTGGTAATTTAGCCATTCGATTAGTGGTCTTGGGTTTTGTCTATTATGTGCGTGAATCTCCTTATTTAATCGAGATGGCAATTTTAGCTACTGGATTAGGGCTGTTAGTGCTTCATCTGGTGTATTTGCCAACCACCTTTTTACGTCGAGGTATATGGAAGTTGTGGCCGTCCATCGAGCGCTTAGGGAAATTGTTTTCTACGAATGCACTGGTTTTAGGGAATGGATTAACGGTGCACATGCAACAATCACTATTTCTCTTCGCTTTACCTTCCTTCGTAACACCTTTGTTTTTATCGGCTTACGGATTTGTGGATAAGCTCATCTCGAGTTTCAGGATGCTGGTGAATGCCTATTCCGCAAGTTTTATGCCGCATGCTGCAATCACGCATCAAGCAGGCTTTCAGGCTTGGAAAAAATTAAAAAGACAACAAAATGCAATCCTTTCTGGGTTGTGTATCGCCGCTGGGATTGTAATGTTTTTCTTCCCTGAACAATTACTATACATTTTGCTATTAGGGAAAACAGGGACACCGGCTTTTTTAGCGGAAACCGCTAAATTGTTGCAATACATTTCTCCCGTTCCATTCTTCATCGCGATGAATGTGTTGAATGTGGCGGAGTTGATTTTAGAAAAACAGTTCGTGGCCTATTTTGGCGCAGGAATTGTCGTTTTGATCGTTTCTTTGCTAGCGATCGATGCACTTCATGTGGGCGTTTCGCCTGCTTGGGCAGGATTTTACCCACTCTTGATTGAGAGTGCTTGTCTACTTATTTATGGTTTAATCATACGCAGAGTGAGGGCTACGGCTTTACTTGCTTTACTTGCCTTAGGCCTATTTTCTTGTAACGATAATTTACCGCATAATGTGGAGGTGTATCGGAATCATTTCGGTAACGGCCGCGGAGATTTGCAGGTGTTTGCTGGAGACAAAGAGGATTCACGTCCGCTTGTTTATTCATTTAATGGGAATAACGTATTAGGCCCTCTGAACCACAATGCGGTTTACCGGGAGATTAAAAATCTGCCGGAACATGATATCATTGAGATCTATTTTGATATTTTTATTCACGACAAGTGGAAGGGGAATGATGGATTGGATTCGGATTACTGGGGTTTGTTTATAGATACAAAAAGAGTTTTCTATACCACTTTCTCTAACCTGCCTAATACAACCCAAGCCTACCCAGAGCAGGAGGGTCATTATTTTATGCCGGGTGCAAACTCCTTTAAAAACGATATGGATGGGCGATGCAGCCTAAAAGGTAAAGTAGGAGGCACCTCTGTTTACCAATTTGTTTGGAAAAAACCGCACAGTGCGTCGTCCATTAGGTTTGCCATGAGTGATTTAATTAGGGAATTAGACCCCTGTGTGAAAAGTTGGTCAATTGATAATATAATTGTTACTTGTACTAATTACGACAATTAGATCATGTTTTTGCTGTTCCCGCTCTTGTATATTTCCTCCTTTCTGTATTTTCTGAAGGGATTGTTTCTAGGGAAGCCGGAACGAATTCTGTGGTTTTTCTTAGTAGGGATGTCGGTGTATACCACGGCCTTGTCTGTTAGCTTCGGCTACGGATTGCTTCCTGTCGTTAATGTTATCAAGTATTTCAAGGAAATTGCGGCAATTGCTACCCTAGGGTATTTACTTTTGAAACACGAGGGGTCCTTAAAATTTCATTGGATCGATACGTGGGTCCTGCTGTTATTCCTCTACTGCCTATCGTATGTTTTTCTGCCCGTGGGGAAGTTAACCTTCATGGAGAAGTTGACGGTATTTAAGAGCTATGGGCTTTTTGGGCTATTGTATTTCATTGGAAAATTACTCCCACTGAAGGAGATGGAGTTACGAAAAATCGTTTTAGGGATTATTGCTTGGACCGTTTTTGCAGTAGGGGTGCAGTCGATCGAATGGTTAACCTACCAGCATTTACAAACGATGACCTCGTATACGGATTATAATCAAAAAGTAAACCTATTGTACCCGTCGGGCTCTTTCGGCCTCACCTTTACCTTCGAGACGGACTTAATGGTAAAACGTTTTGCCTCCTTTTTTAACGATCCGCTGGATTTAGCGATTTCGCTCTTATTCGCTCTAAGTTTATTACTCTCCTGGATCTCCTTTTCTGATGAGACTATCATCCGATCTAAACACCGCTGGCTCCTAGTGGCCATCCTCTTGTGGGGTTTGTACCTGACTTTTTCTCGTGCATCTATGCTTGGGTCAGTTATCGTACTGTACTTATACGCCATTTTAACGAAACGGAAGCAGTTGCTGAGGACCTTGTATTTCGGTTTATTTCTAGCATCTGTGTTGTTTATGGTCTTTGCGAATATTAAGTTCAAAGCTTATGTGTTCGACACCATTAACCTGCGGGAGAGCTCGAGTTTAAGTCACTTAATCAGCTGGGTGACCGGTTTGGATGCTATTTTTCAGCAGCCGTTGGGGATGGGATTAGGTTCTTCAGGCTTGTATGCTTTTGGGGATGGCCTCGGAATCGGTGGAGAAAGTCAACCTATCTTCATGGGCGTTTCTACGGGGGTGCTATCGATGATTGCGTATTTGGTCATCTACTTAGGCATCATAGTGGTATTAGCGAAAAATTGGACTAAGCTGAGCGGATATACTAAGGTCATCGCCTTCGCTTTATTTCTATTTAAACTAGGAGCGATCATTCCTATGTTGACCTCTTATTTCGAGTCCTTCTTGTACCTGTCCTACATGACCTGGCTTTTTTCAGGTTACGTGATTAACCAAGTTATTCAAGAGAAATGAGGAAGATCGCCATCGATACCAGAGACCTAAAAAAAGGGAAGACAGGTACGTTTACCTACTTGAAAGCCTTATGCGATGAGTTCTCTTCTAATCCAGAGGTGGTATTCATTAGCTACCCGCTTCCCGTCTATACTGGGCCGTCCTATCTGGGGAAGATAGCGGAGCATATGCTATTTTTCCTCTGGAAACAAGTTTATCTACCTCTCTATTGTGTAGCTAATGGAGTAGATGCATTGCTTTGCACAGATTATTTCCTGCCCATCATTTCGATACCTGCAAGAAAGTTTGTCGTTTTTCACGATGCTTTTTTCTTTGAACAGCCTAATCACTACAATGCCTTGTGGTTGCGCTTGTTTCATCTGTTAGCCGTTCCTGCGGCAAAGCGTGCGGAGGCCGTAATTGTGCCTACAGACTATGTGAAGGGGCGATTACAACACTTCATGCCAGACTTATCCCGGGTAGCGGTTATCACAGAGGGCGCAAAACCGTTTTCATCGATTAAAGGGGAGGCGCGTTTCGAAAAGCCCTATATTTTACATGTGGGAACTCTCGATCACCGCAAGAATTTACCCCGCTTAGTGGAGGCTTTTGCCTTATTAAATTGGGAAGGATTACTCGTTTTAGCGGGGGATTCTCCAGCCTATGCAGGGTCAAATGGACGAGCAGAGGTGGAAAAAGTGATTAAAGAAAAAGGAGTACAACATCGCGTTTTATTGTTAGGACGAGTTTCAGAGGACGAATTAGCGAATTTATATGCTTTCGCACATGCCTATGTTTTCCCTTCGTTGAATGAAGGATTTGGTCTGCCGCTCGTGGAGGCCATGCAACAAGGAATTCCCTGTGCGGTTGCTAATAATACGGCCATGCCGGAGGTGGGAGGAGAAGCGGTGTTGTATTTTGACCCGTATAAAGTGGAGGCCATTCGAGATACAATTCAGCAACTGGTTTCAGATGAGGATTGTCGAATTCACTTAAGGAAAGCAGGTTTAGAGCGGGTGAAGGCCTTTCAATGGCCTTTGGTTGCCGCGGAATTTTTACAATTAATGCATAGACCCCTTCGCGTTTCTATGCTGGGTGTGAAAGGCTATCCCTATGTCTATGGTGGTTATGAGACGTTGATTAAAGAATTAGCGGAGCGCCTTGCAGGAAGAAAAATGGACATTACAGTGTATTGCCACCGTTCTTTGTTTACCGAGCGGCCCGCTCAGGTCAACGGGATTGAGCTGGTGTACATACCTTCTATCGAACAGAAAAGTCTTAGTCAGTTAACGCATACGCTGTTTTCTACGTTGCACGCTTGCCTGTTTAAGCGTCCAGATGTGCTTTTTTATGTGAATGCAGCGAATGGACCTTTTGGGATCATTACTCGTATTTTCGGCATACCTACCGTCATCAATGTAGATGGGATGGAGTGGTTGCGTCCTAAATGGAAGGGATTGGGTGCGAAGTATTTCTTTTTTGCCGCGAAACAAGCGACTCGCTGGATGGATCATCTGGTGACAGATGCGGTCGAGATGCAGAAGACCTATTTGGAATTATTTCAGGCTAAATCCTCCATGATTGCTTATGGAGCAGATCCCTATATTCCTGCTTCGATCGATCTATTAAGTCCTTGGAGTTTCGAGTCAGGCTCTTACTTTTTAATCGTAGGGCGATTGATTCCAGACAATAATTCGGATTTACTTATCGACGGATATTTGCAGGCGAAAACAGATAAACTTTTGGTCATCGTGGGCGATGATGTGTTTAATGATGCCTATGCACAAGCAATAAAAGAGAAAATTAAGGGGAATCCGAATATTCGATTTACGGGTTATGTGAAGGATTCTCGGGCGCTTTCTGCATTGTACCAACATTGTTATGCCTATTTGCATGGGCATGAGTTTGGTGGAACAAATCCCACCTTGATTAAGGCTTTAGCGGAAGGTGCGGGAATTGCTGCGCTGGGGACTCGATTTAATAAAGAGGTGTTAGCAGAGGGAGAGTTTGGGATTTTATTCGAAAAGGATCCGGCAGCGGTGACTCAATCCCTAATGGCCTCAGAAGAGGTTTTCGCTGATTTAAGGGCAAAGGCGCAAACGCGTATCATAGAAACCTATAATTGGGATTACATAGCAACACAATATGAGCGAATATTCGTAAATTCGCTACATGAAGGGAATCTTTAATCGGTATGTAATTGCCAAAGTGGTG
>CAYPVA010000086.1:0-7881 GCA_964414045.1 uncultured Lishizhenia sp.
CAAGCGCTTCAGCCTCGGCTTGTGTTCGGAAATCACCGACCATCAAGTTAAAGTTTGGCGCTTCAAAGCGCACGTAGGTATCAATCTTTGGAAATTCTTGTACAAAAGTTGCACGTGTTTGATCAATTAAGTTTTTATCTGAATCAAAGCAGAGCTGTACGCGGTATCCGGGCATCTGCTTGCTGCTCTTCGCTGCTACTTTTTCATCGACACGTGGGTCGACAATAATTTGTATTTGAGCCCGAAGTTGTTGAGCACCAATTAAAAACAAGGAAACAAATAGCCATTTTTTCATACAGCAAAATAAGCAAGAAATCTTCGCTTTACAAAAAGCTTATTTAGATTCATTTTAAATTAACAAAAGACCGATATTTTTTGTCATGAAAATGTCACAAAATACCTTGATTGCCTTAATTTTGCTCCCGATAAATTGCGGTTTGTCCGCACCTATTTTAAGAGTGAATTAGTAATTTTTTACATGGAAATATCTAACATTCAGACGCTTAAGCGATTTAAATCAATAGCTTTTGCTGCGCTAACGCTCAGTTTTGTAGCGTTTTCAAACTTGGTTTCTGCCCAAGGTGAAGGCCTTTTTAAGGCAAAATGTGCCACTTGTCACATGACCCACAAAAATTCTACCGGACCAAAATTAGCCGGCGTTCGCGCCAAATGGGCTGCTGGTGGTGCCAAGGAAGGTAGCATTTACCAATGGGTAAACAACTGGCAAACGGCTGCGGCCAACGACCCTTACGCTGCTGAAGTATCTAAATGGTCTCCAACAGCCATGTCTGCTTTCCCAGATTTAAAGAAAGAAGACATCGATGCCATCATGGATTGGGTAGATGCCCAACCAGACCCAGCAACGGCCGGCGCAACAGCTGGAGGTGCTGCTGGTGCTGATGCAGCTGTTACTACTGCTGAGCCACTCGAAGAAGAAAATAATTCTTGGATTTGGATCATCATGGGAGTCATTTTTGTCGTGATCATCATGGCAGTAGGTGGGGTGCGTCGCCAACTCAAAATCGCTACTTCTGAAAACGAAGAGGAAGCTGAAAAAATGACTTACGGTGAAGAACTCCGTGCTTTGGCTTGGAAATACCGTTTACAAGTAGGTTTGGTTTCTTTGGTTGTTGTTATCTCAATCATTGTAGCACTTTTCCAATCGCTTTATTCTATCAATATCATGGAAGGTTACCAACCTTCACAGCCAATTGCTTTTCCACACGCTGCACACGCTGGTATCAATGGCATAGACTGTAAATATTGTCACAACACTGTTACCAAGTCTAAATCTGCATCTATCCCTTCTGTTAACGTTTGTATGAACTGTCACAAACAAATTGACGGAGAGGGCAAGCCTTTCGCTGGTGAAATCAAAAAGATTTACGCGGCAGCAGGTTGGGACAAAACAGGCATGAAATATACTGGAAAAACCAAGCCTATTGTTTGGAACAAAGTACACGTTCTTCCTGAGCACGTTTATTTCAATCACTCTCAGCACGTTGTTGTGGGTGGCCTAGATTGTAAACAATGCCACGGTGACATGACTCAAATGACCGAAACAGTCAAGGTACAGCCAGTTGAAGACCTCAACAAAATTGAAGGCAACATACAACTTACACGCAAAACCCTAACAATGGGTTGGTGTATTGAGTGTCACGGTAAAAAAGATGTGGCTATCGGAAACGGTAAAAACGCATACTACGACGAAATTCACCGTCGCCTCAAAAAAGATCCTAAGCTCTATGCTCAATACCTCAATGACGATGGTAAAGTAACCGTCAACGAACTCGGAGGTTGGGAGTGTGCTAAGTGTCACTATTAATTAAAGTATTTAACGTTCTTGTCGAATTAAGACTATGGAAATGACTAAAAAATATTGGAAAGGTATTGACGAACTCAATCAAACGCCTGAGTTTATCAAGCACAAGGAACAAGAATTTCCAAACCAACAATCTGTTGAAGATTTCTTAGCTGATGAAAATTTAGCTGAGTCTTCTACAGCGCGTCGTGACTTCTTGAAGTTCTTAGGATTCTCT
This sequence comes from uncultured Lishizhenia sp., assembly GCA_964414045.1. Classification (GTDB taxonomy): domain Bacteria; phylum Bacteroidota; class Bacteroidia; order Flavobacteriales_D; family Crocinitomicaceae; genus UBA952. The sequence continues at coordinate 2,040 of CAYPVA010000086.1, forward strand.
GTTGCAGCTGCAACATTAGCAGCATGTGAAGCACCTGTTACAAAGGTGGTTCCTTACGCTGTGAAGCCGGAAAACGTAACTCCAGGTATGCCAACGTGGTACGCTAGTACTTATTATGATGGTGCGTCTTATGCCAGCATCATGGTTAAAACGCGTGAAGGTCGTCCTATCTTTATCAAAGGAAATAAAGACTTCGGTTTTACCAAAGGTGGAACCAACCCACAAATTATTGCTTCAGTTCTTGGTCTTTATGATTCAGAGCGTTTAACAGATCCTCAAGCCAACGGAAGTAAGTCATCTTGGGCTACTGTAGATGCTGCTATTTCAAAAGCAATTGCTGGTGCCAAAAAAGTCACTTTACTTTCTCATACAGTTATTTCACCTTCCATTAAACGTGCTATTGCTGAAATGGCAATTAAGCTCAATGGCGAAGGCGGATCTAAATTCGAGCACATCCAATACGATGCGGTTTCTTATGCAGGTATGCGTGAGGCTAACTTAGCAAACTTTGGTGCGCGCATCATTCCAAGTTATGACTTTGCTAAAGCAAAAACAATTGTAAGTGTCGGTGCTGATTTCTTAAGCACTTGGTTATTACCAACTGAGTTTGCAGTTCAATACGGAACTCGCCGCAACCCAGAAGGCGAGTGGATGTCTAAGCATTTCCAATTTGAATCTGTACTTTCTGTAACTGGTTCAAATGCCGATGTTCGTGGCATGATCAAACCATCTGAAGAAGCTGCAGTTCTTTCATACATGATTGCTGCCCTTCAAGGGAAGTCTGCTGCGGCAGGTTCTTGGAAAGCAGCTGCTGACAAAGCGGTTGCAGCCCTTAAAAAATCTAAAAAAGAGTCTATCGTTGTTGCCGGTTCAAATCATATTGGTGTGCAGCAACTTGCCAACCAACTCAATAACCTATTGGGTGCTTACGGCTCAACCATTGACCTTGCTAACACCATCAACCTACACCAATCCGAAGACGCAAAAGCGCTCAAATTGGCAGCTGATGTTGCAGCGGGTAAAGGACCTGAGGTGCTCATCATGATGGGCGTAAATCCGGTATACAGTTTGCCAAACGGCACTGAATTTGCCAAAGGGCTCAAATCAATCAAAACCACAGTTGCTATTTCTTCTTACGCAGATGAAACAGCAAGTCTTTGTACTTATATCTGCCCTGATCATCACCAATTAGAAAACTGGACTGATCACGAGCCAAAAGCAGGCGAATACGCAGTTGGTCAACCAACTATTCGTCCGCTGCACAACACTGCTAGTGCCCTTGAATCATTTTTAGTTTGGAATGGAGCTGCTAGTCGCGGTGGTCAAGATTCAGCAGTTGCTTACGATTACATCAAAGCTACATTTGCAGCGCTTTCTCCTACCGGAGATTTCGCTTATCTTACCCACAATAGCTGTATTGCCAAACCAGTTGCACCAGCGACACTAACATATACTGCAGCAGCAATCAAAGATTTGCCAAAAGCAAATGGAACCGAGGTTGTTTTCTATCAGAAACCAGCAATCGGAAACGGTGCTTTTGCAAACAATCCATGGTTGCAAGAACTTCCAGATCCAATCACTAAGGTTACTTGGGATAACTACATTACCATGAATCCGGTTGAAATGAAAGGGAAGTATGCTACTACCTACGACCAAGAACATGGCCTCAATTTGGCAAAAGTTACGGTTAACGGTAAGTCTGTTACCCTTCCAGTTTATCCACTTCCTGGACAAGCGCCTGGTACAATCGGCATCGCACTTGGTTATGGTCGCGGAGCAAACGGAGAAAAAATCGGTAAAGCTGCTTATCAAACTAAAGAATACGGTGGGCATGCCACGCAAGAAAATGGTCAACCAACTCCAATTGGAGCCAATGTTTTTGCATTGCTTTCAGCTGCCTCTACGATTTCTTACGCGGCAAGTGCTTCGGTAAGTCCTGTTGAAGGAACCTACCCAATTGCTGCCACTCAAATTCACCACACTGTGATGGGTCGTGACTCTATTGTCCGCGAAACCACACTTTCTATTTTCAAGAACCGTGAAAAAGATGCTTACAATGAAGGTCACAAACTTCAAAAGCTCGACAAGCACGGAAATCACGTTGAAGCACCTATTTCAGAGTTTGACCTCTGGGCTGCTCATCCAGTTGAGAAAATTGGTCACCGTTGGGGAATCTCCATTGACCTTTCTTCTTGTATTGGTTGTGGTTCTTGTTTGATCGCATGTCAGTCCGAAAACAACGTTCCTGTTGTTGGTAAAGACGAAGTACGTCGCGGTCGTGAGATGCATTGGTTGCGTATTGACCGTTATTTTGCTTCTGACGAAGAGGCTGCGGTTGGCGCCAAAAAAGACAAAGAAACATTTAGCTACGATAACGCTGAAATCGCTGCCTTGAATCCTTCAGTGGTTCATATGCCATTGATGTGTCATCACTGTAATCACGCTCCTTGTGAAACAGTATGTCCGGTAGCTGCAACAACACACTCAAATGAAGGTTTGAACCAAATGGCATACAACCGTTGTATCGGAACGCGTTACTGCGCAAACAACTGTCCTTACAAAGTACGTCGTTTCAACTGGTTTAACTACCCTTCATACAAGAAGTTTACTGAAGTGAACCCTGCGCAAGATGACCTCGGACGCATGGTACTCAACCCAGACGTTACTGTTCGTACACGTGGTGTCATGGAGAAATGTTCACTTTGTGTGCAACGTATCCAAGCGACTAAATTGGTTGCTAAGAAAGAAGCAAGAGTTATTGCTGATGGCGAATTTGCTACAGCATGTTCTGACGCTTGTCCTACAAATGCGATCGTAGTCGGAGACTGGAATGACCTCAAATCAATGATTCGCGAGAAGTCAGAAGGTATCCGTGCTTACCAAGCGCTAGAAGAAGTAGGTGTGAAGCCAAATGTTTGGTACCAAGTTAAGGTGCGCAACGAAGACAATTCTTTGCTCGATCAAATACAACAAGTAGCAGAAGCTCATCATTAATCATTCAATTAAACTACTGCAATGCAAAAGGAAGCAGCAATCAGAGAGCCCCTCATCTTAGGTCACAAGACCTATCATGACGTAACAGAAGATGTATGTCGTCCAATTGAGGACAAGGCGCCAAAAATGTGGTATATCCTCTTCGGAATCGCCCTAGTTATTGGTTTGTACGGAGTCGGAAGTATCATGTATCTCTTAGGTACGGGTATCGGAGTTTGGGGTCTGAACAAAACAATTGGTTGGGCTTGGGATATCACCAACTTCGTTTGGTGGGTAGGTATTGGTCACGCCGGTACGCTCATCTCTGCCGTACTCTTATTGTTCCGTCAAAAATGGCGTATGGCGATCAACCGTTCAGCGGAGGCCATGACCATCTTTGCCGTATTCATGGCAGGTACATTCCCGCTTATTCACATGGGTCGTTTATGGGTCGGATACTGGGTTATGCCAATTCCAAACCAGTTCGGTTCTTTGTGGGTGAACTTTAACTCTCCACTCCTCTGGGACGTTTTCGCGATTTCAACTTACCTTTCTGTATCACTCGTATTCTGGTACATTGGTCTCATTCCTGACTTCGCAACCATCCGTGACCGCGCTAAAAAACCATTGGCGAAAAAGATGTACAGCATTCTTTCTTTTGGTTGGTCTGGCCGTGCGAAGCATTGGAACCGTTTTGAACTCGTTTCTTTGGTTTTGGCAGGTTTGGCTACACCACTTGTATTCTCAGTTCACTCTATTGTATCTTTTGACTTTGCTACTTCAGTAATTCCTGGATGGCACACCACTATTTTCCCTCCTTACTTCGTAGCGGGTGCGGTATTCTCTGGCTTTGCCATGGTACAAACGCTCTTGCTCATCATGCGTAAGGCAATGGGTCTTGAAGCATACATCCACACAAAACACGTCGAGTACATGAACATCGTGATCATGGTTACCGGATCTATCGTAGGTACGGCCTATATCACTGAGTTGTTTATCTCTTGGTATTCTGGTGTAGAGTACGAATCTTATGCCTTCATTAACCGTGCAACTGGACCTTACTGGTGGGCATATTGGTCAATGATGACTTGTAACGTAATTTCCCCACAGCTGATGTGGATCCGTCGCTTACGCCGCAGTCTATTATTTACGTTCTTTATCTCTATCGTAGTAAACATCGGTATGTGGTTTGAGCGTTATGTAATTATCGTTACTTCGATTCACCGTGACTACATTCCAGCAGCCTGGAGTATGCACTTCCCAAGTCACATTGATATCGCGGTTTATTTAGGTACTATCGGTTTATTCTTCGTATTCTTCTTATTGTTTGCACGTTACTTCCCAGTATTGGCACTCAATGAGGTCAAAACGATCCTTAAAGGTTCGGGTCAGTCTTACAAAGAATCACCAGATTATCACAAACATCATTAAGCAAAGGCTATGTCAGATAAAGTTCTATACGTAATGTATGATGACGACGAAGTGCTCAAGCACAGCGCTAAACAGCTCGTCTCAAAAGGTGTAAAAATCTCAGAGGTTTTTTCTCCATTCCCAATTCACGGTATCGACCCAATCATTGGCGTTAAAAATACCCGTCTCGGAATCATGGCCTTTTTATATGGTTTGATTGGTCTTACCTTGGCTACTATCGGAATGCGTTATTTCATGGTTGTTGATTGGCCGATGAATATTGGTGGTAAGCCAAACTTTTCTTATCTAGAAAATATGTTGGCATTCGTTCCAATTAGTTTTGAGTTTACAGTAATGTGTGCGGCACACGGTATGGCAATTACCTATTTATTGCGCAACAAAACATTACCTGGTATGCCAGCTCAAAATCCGGATCCACGCACCACAGACGACAAATTTGTGATGGAGATTCGCTTGAGTGAAAACCACAAAGTAACTGAAGCAGAGCTTGACAGCATGTTGCAAGAGATCGGTTACCTCGAACTCGATAAAAAAGAAATTAAATAAGTACAGGGTCACATGAAAAAGATCGTTTACACAGCATTTAGTGGAGCAGCCTTGACACTGTCATTGCTTTTGAACTCTTGTGTGTCTAATGCAGACAGCCCAGGGTTGGAATATGCGCCGGACATGTACCGCACGCCGGGTATTGAAACATACGTAGACTACGGAGAAGTTCGTGGCAGAATCGATGACGCAAAAAAAGGACGTTTGTCTGCAATGACGCCTCCACGCAACACAATACCTTTTTACGGAACAGACTCAACAGAAGTTAAATTAATGTTGCCTTATTTCCGTAAGCCAAATGTAGCTTTCCGCGAAACGCACGGCCTCTATGGTTGGGATTATTCAGCAGCTGACGAATATACTTTGGCAGTAGGAGACAAAAATCCATTATTGATCAACGCCAGCAATGCAGAGGCTGTGATCACAAAGGGGAAAGAACTCTTTACTGCAATGTGTCAGCATTGTCATGGTGAAAAAGGAGACGGTAATGGCCCAATGGTAGCGAGTGGCGCCTATTCAGGTGTACCGAATTATGTCGGAATCGCGGCTACAGAGGGTCAAATGTTCTACTCTATTTATTACGGTAAAGGAATGATGGGTGCACACGGTTCTATCTTGAACAAGAAAGAAATCTGGACAATCATTCATTATATCCACCGCTTACAGGATGCCAACTACGGTAAATTCGACGCCACAGGTGCAGCTGTAGGAGCAACCGTTTCAGACACCACTAACGCGAAATAATCAACAGAGCAATGGAATTTCAAATAACCAAAAAAGCGAAAAATGTAGCATTCGGACTCATGGGAGTTGGTTTGTTACTCACAATAATTGGTGCCGCTATTGCTGCGGGAGATCATCATTTCTTTACCCGCTTCATGGCTTCAGCCCT
>CAYPVA010000087.1:0-7843 GCA_964414045.1 uncultured Lishizhenia sp.
GGCAATCTCAATCGGCTTGGGCAATTAGCCCCGGATGCTATGGCAATGCCAATTCAGGACAATTTATTAGAAAATACAGTACTGACTTGGCCAATATCAACTGGACAACCATGATTGGAGCAGGTACCGGAAATGTTGAATTATCCCCAACTGCCTTTCTAATTTCCGATTGTTACGATATCTATTTGGCAGGATGGGGAGGTCAACTCAACCAACTATATGGCCAGGCGTCATTTTCAACAACCAATAATTTTCCTGTTACGCTTGATGCCTATCAGTTAAATACAAATGGCTCAAATTTTTACATCGCAGTGTTGGATCAAGACGCAAGTGCATTGAAATACGCCACATTTATGGGTGGGCTCAATAGCAGCTCTAACCACGTTGATGGCGGCACAAGTCGTTTTGACAATCAAGGCCGAATTTACCATGCTGTTTGTGGCGCTTGTGGCGGCAACGATTACGGATTCACGAGTACACCCGGATCTTGGTCTCCAACCAATCAAAGTTCAAATTGTAACCTCGCTTGTTTCAAGTTTGAACTCAGCACAATTGAGGCAATCGCTGCTCAACCGGCACCACTTATTTGTATTCCGCAAAGCGTATTCTTTGATAACAATTCACAAAATGCCAATTCCTTCTTCTGGGATTTCGGCGATGGCAATACCTCCAACGCTTACGAACCCATCCACGCATACACAACACCTGGCACCTACGATGTACTTTTAGTCGCCTTTGATTCAACGGGCTGCTTTACACCAGATTCAGTTATCGTTACGGTCAATATCGGAGCCTTTACGGCTGGCGCGATTCAACCAACGGCAACAATCTGCCCGGGTGATTCCTATCAACTCGAAGCTTACGGCGGAAGCACCTACAGCTGGAGTCCTGCCAACGTATTGGATAACCCAAATATTGCTGAGCCAACTGCAACCATTTCAACTACCACAACTTTTAGTGTAATTGTCGCTGATTCTTGCGGCTCTGATACACTTCAAGTGACGCTAAATGTCAATTCTCCTACAATAAGTTTACCCAACGACACCACGATTTGCATTGGAGAAAGTGTTCCGATCAGTGCAACTGGAGCAGGCACTATCACTTGGTCTCCGGGTAACTTTTTGAATACAACGAGCGGTGCTAATGTTATAGCCACCCCCCAAAACGACATCACCTACACGGCAACGGTTACCTCAAGCAATGGCTGTATTGCCCAAGATTCCATGACCATTTTGGTCTTCAATAATCCACCAGTTCCACAACTTATAGATAGTGTTTCGCTTTGTTACGGGACCTCCATGCCACTTTCGGTAAGCGGTGGTACATCATTTATTTGGTATCCTACCAATAACCTACTCGGTGCTACTTCAGCAACCGTACAAATCTCGCCATTAAGTCCGCAATATTACTATGTGGATGTTACAAATAGTTGTGGCACCGAAACAGATTCGGTATGGGTTAGTATTTTAACCGCGCAAATTTGGGCAGGCTCAGACACGATCGTTTGCCCCGGACAAACCGCACAGCTCTGGGCTACAGGTGCGCTCTATTATGAATGGTACCCCACAGCAAACGGCTCCACAAATAATGGCGCTCAAGTAAGTGTTTTACCTCCAACCAATACAAACTATTTGGTCATCGGCACCGATGCGCAAGGTTGTCAGGATAGTGCAACGGTACAAGTCAATGTATTTGCGGCGGCCTATGTCAACGCAGGGCCAGATGTTTATGCGGTGCAAGGTGATGACATTCAGCTCAATGCGCTTACCTCTGGGCCTGGTTCTGTATTTTGGAGCCCAGAAGATGAAGTAAGTTGCGTTAACTGTCTATCTACTCAAGTGAGCCCTTCTCAAAATGCGCTTTACAGCGTGTTTTTCACAGATCAAAACGGTTGTACAGCCCAAAGTCAGGTGAATATATATTTTGATCCTTTCTTTTATGTTCCAAATACTTTTACGCCCGATGGCGATATGTTTAACCAATATTTCAGGGTGATCGGTGGCAATTTCTTAGAGGTAGAAGTCTCTATTTATAACCGTTGGGGTGAACTAGTTTTTTCTTGTACTGACCTTAAAGATTATTGGGATGGCACCTATAATTATCGACCTTGCCAAGATGGTACCTATACCTGGAAAATCATATACACCGACTTTAAAAACAACAAAGAGGTGATAACCGGACACGTAAATTTACTGCGCTAATTATAATTGCCGTAAATTTGAAATATGTCTGCAACGATCCAAGCATTTAGCTTCAATGGCTTTCAAGAGAATACCTATGTTGTTTCAACCGGAACAGATGCCGTCATTATTGACCCCGGTTGTTATGCAAAAGAAGAGCAAAATACACTAAAGACTTATATCCAAGATAACGCGCTTCAGGTACATGCTATCTTATTTACCCATGCACATATCGATCATATTTTAGGCGCCCAATTTTGCTTTGATCACTTTACGAAAAATTCCTATTTACACCCTTTAGACATACCCACTTGGGAGGCTGTAGAACGCTATGCTTCCGTATATGGCTTTGATCTCTATGTCCCTGCCGACCTTCCAACGAATTTACTCCAGGATCAACAACGCTTGGAGTTTGGCACACTAGGCCTCCAAGTATATTTTACACCTGGACATGCTCCAGGACATGTTGTTTTTTATCATACTGATGGATTTGTGATCAACGGAGATGTTCTATTTAAAGGAAGTTTCGGACGCGTTGATTTACCCGGAGGGGACCTTGAAACCTTGAAAAATAGCATTCACAACGTACTTTTTCAAATGCCTGAAGACACCGTTGTCTATTGTGGACATGGTCCTGAAACAACAATTGGACAAGAAAAACGTACGAATTATATTCTTCAATTTTAGGTATGCGTATCGGTATCAATACCAGATCACTGCTTGGTTCCAAAATGGAAGGTTTTGGGAATTATACGCTTGAACTTGTTTCGCGCATTTGTACAAATAATCCTGAGCATCAGTTTTATCTCTATTTTGATCGGGCCGTTTCCAAACAATATTCTTTTCCGAAGAATGTGGTTTGCCAAGCAGTCTTTCCGCCTACACGCCATCCTCTGCTCTATATATGGTGGTTTCAATGGACTTTGAAACGCAAGCTAAAAAAAGATCAAATAGAGGTTTTTTGGTCCCCAGATGGCATGTTACCTCTAGGGCTAAATATTCCTACATTAGCAAGTATTCATGATCTGAATTTCGAACATTTCCCTAAAGACCTACCGCGAGTTGTCTCTGCATATTACCGGTATTTTTTTCCCAAATTTGCCCGACAAGCTACCAAGATTATTACTGTATCTCAAACCACCAAAGAAGACCTCGTTGCTTGTTATCAGTTACCGACAGATCAAATTTCAGTCATTTATAATGGGGTTAATAAAGCCTATGTACCACTGAGTACTGTGCAGAAAGCACAATTCATTGCTGAGCAACAACTTCCCAAAAACTATTTTTTATTCGTTGGGTCTTTGCATCCAAGAAAAAACATTCAGCGACTGCTTGCTGCATACCAACTATTTGCAAATCAACACCCAGATACAGATTTAGTGGTTGTAGGCGCTGCCATGTGGGACACTCAAAATTTTGACATTCAAACAGCATTCTCCCAACACATTCATTTTTTAGGGCACATCGACACACCCAAACTTGCTCAGATAATGGCAGCTGCTACGGCTTTTATTTATATTCCATATTTTGAAGGTTTCGGCATGCCACTCGCGGAAGCAATGGCTACTCAAACCCCAATTCTTGCCGGAAATAAAAGCTGTTTGCCCGAGATTGCAGCAGATGCTGCCTTATATGTAGATCCATTTCATATTGAAGACATCGCCAATGGCATGCAACAATTAAAAAATGACGTAGCTTTGCAATCAGAACTCAAACAAAAAGGCCTTGAACGTGTCAAAGCCTTTAATTGGGATCATGCTGCAACGCTAGTTTGGCATGAAATTAAAAATTTGGTTTCGTAGTTCAACGGATAGAATAAGCGTTTCCTAAACGTTTGATCCAGGTTCGATTCCTGGCGAGACCACTACAAATCTAATTTGTATACATCACTTAAAGAATCGTTATCCTTTAATGTAACTTTCATATCATTGATGAGCCCATCATGAATATCATATACCCATCCATGGACATGAACTTCTTGACCACGCTCCCATGCGGATTGCACGATAGATGTTTTACCAAGGTCTAATACCTGTTCAAAAACATTTAACTCCACAAAACGATTGAATCTTTGGTTTTCATCAGAAATTGCATCTAATTCTTCATGGTGAAAACGATAGACATCTTTGATGTGTCGAATCCAGTTATCAATCAGACCGATGTGCTTATTTGTCATAGCCGCTTGAACACCACCACAACCGTAGTGTCCACAAACAATAATATGCTTCACTTGAAGGACATTCACAGCATAATCTAATACCGAAAGCATATTCATATCTGAATGCACCACCATGTTAGCAATATTTCTATGGACAAATACTTCACCGGGTTCTGCACCTATGATTTCATTGGCAGGGACCCTGCTATCCGCACAACCAATCCATAAAACCGGTGGTTTCTGTCCCGTAGATAATTTTTTAAAATATCCTGGGTCTTTTTCAAGTTTGGTTGTTACCCATTTTTTATTGTTTTCGAGTAATTGATTGTAAAACTTTTCCATTTTAAATATTTATAAATTCGATGCGTTGATGCAATTCTAATTCAGCGCTTAATTTGTATTCGTGGAGGGCTTCAAGTACATCTTGATCGATACTTTTTGTTCTCGAAGCATCCACCGTGACTCTTTTTCCTTTTGAACCATAGAGGACCTTCAGTATTCCACCTTTATTTAAAAATGTAACTTCTTCTGAAAGAATCAACTCTATTGAATCTGCACTTTCAATGAGTGTGAAGTGATTTTGATAATTGCGCTTCAAAACATAAAAAATAGAAACTAAGATGCCGATGCCTATTCCTTTAAGTAAATCAGTAAGCAGGATGCCAAATATGGTAACCACAAATGGAATGAATTGAGAGAGGCCTTTTTGATACATCTCAACAAATAAAGACCATTTTGCAAGTTTATAACCTACTAAAATGAGCACTGCCGCTAATGCTGCCAGTGGGATTAAATTCAAAATAGATCCTAAAAAAAGAAACGAAATCAATAGTAAAAAGCCATGAACAATCGCTGAAAATTTAGATTGCCCGTTGGCAGCAATATTAGCTGAACTTCGGACAATTACTTGCGTAACTGGAAGACCTCCAATTAGTCCGCTTACAAGATTTCCAACACCTTGAGCTCGGAGTTCTTTGTTGGGGTCTGTCTTGTGTTTTTTTGGATCTAGTTTATCTGTTGCTTCAACACTCAACAATGTTTCCAAGCTGCCTACCACCGCGATCGTAAATGCCACAACCCATATTTTCACTGAAAATATTTGACTATAATCAGGCGAATTTAAAATTGCCGAAAGTTCAGAGAAATTATGAATGATAGGTAATTGAACCAAGTGCTGTTCATTGAGTTTAATTGGGCCTGAATAAGCCTGATTCATGAGAATACCTACAATTACTACCACAAGTGCACCCGGTATATATGTGACCCATTTTTTTGATTTGATGGTTTTTGAATCAAATATGATCAAAATAGCAACTGAAAGAATTCCAATAACAACTGCACCTAATTCAAAAGCATTGAGGGCATAAAACAATTCCGAAAAGGTGTTGTGCCCATCAAATTGCCAAAAGGATTCATCCCCAAAAAAATCTTGATCATAACCTAACAAATGTGGCACTTCCTTTAGAATGAGCGTGATGCCAATTGCCGCCAACATACCTTTAATCACTGCTGTCGGGACATATGTCGCTAGAAGTCCAAAGCGAATTAAACCGAGTATCAATTGAATGACACCCGAGAGCATTAATGCCAATAAAAAGGCTTGAAAAGAACCGAGTTCTTGAATTGCGGCAAGAACAATTGTGATGAGACCAGCTGCGGGGCCACTTACTCCTAATCTTGAATTGGAAAGCACTGAAACAATAAGGCCACCAATTATACCCGCAATTATTCCGGTTAACACATTTGGTAAACCAGCAATCCCCTCTATACTTGTGGAGGCTAAACCGATTCCTAAACAAAGGGGTAAGGCTACTAAAAATACAACTAAACCAGCCGGAAGATCTTGCTTCCAGAATTTGAATAAATCCATTGAAATAAATTAATAATGACTAACTAAGAGACTTTATTAACTATGACAAGGTGGTTTAATAGATTGTTGGAAATATTCAATAAAATGATGCTGCTGTACAAATGGAATAACAGCTTTGTCGTTTGAAAAATTGTCGAGTGGTGTCCATAGACCAACTAGATTTTCTTCAAAAAAATCATCTTGAAATTCTGGTAAATTATCAGACTCTAGGTCCTTATTTTGTTCAGAATCTTCTGTTTCTTCAAGAAGAAGATAACAGACCTTAGCATCTGAAAATTTGGCAAAACTGATAGGTAGCAATACCTTCGCTACAAAAACTTGTAACAAAAGAAAAAGCACAACTCTACCTAAATTTGCCATATGACAAATATAAGGAAAGTTTATAGCGCTACTGCAATAATATAGAAAACTAAGCGATTACGTTGAGCTCTTTACCGACTTTGATAAACGCGGCAATAGCTTTATCTAGATCAGCTATGGAATGAGCAGCCGAAATTTGTGTACGTATCCTAGCCTGTCCTTTGGCTACAACCGGATAAAAGAAGCCTATTGCATATACGCCTTCATTTAATAATCTATTGGCAAATTCTTGAGAAAGTGCCGCATCATAGAGCATGATCGGAACTATTGGTGAATCTCCTGGTTTGATGTCAAAACCAGCTGCTAAAATACGCTCTTTGAAGTAGGCGGTATTTGCCTCGAGTTTGTCGCGCAATTCAGTTGTTGAACTCAGTAAATCAAACACTTTAATCGATGCACCTACTATAGCAGGAGCCAAAGAATTCGAAAATAAATAGGGTCTTGATCTTTGACGCAACATTTCAATGATTTCCTTTTTACCAGTAGTGTAACCACCCATTGCACCACCTAAGGCCTTACCTAGGGTTCCCGTAATGATATCTACTTTATCCATTACGCCAAAATGTTCAGGAACACCACGGCCCGTTTTACCAATAAAACCAGCTGAATGGCATTCATCTGTCATGACAAGCGCATCGTACTTTTCTGCTAACGCGCAAATTTCATCCATTTTAGCTAAGTCGCCATCCATGGAAAAAACACCATCTGTAACGATTATTCTAAAGCGCTGGGCTTGTGCATCTTGCAATTGCTTTTCAAGGTCTGCCATATCAGAGTGCTTGTAACGGTAGCGCGCCGCTTTACATAAACGCACACCATCTATAATCGAGGCATGATTAAGTTCATCAGAAATGATGGCATCTTGCTCACTAAAAAGAGGTTCAAAGACGCCACCATTCGCATCAAAAGCCGCTGCATATAAAATGGTATCTTCTGTGCCATAAAATGCTGCGATTTTGCGTTCAAGCTCTTTATGAATATCTGGCGTTCCACAAATAAATCGTACCGAAGACATGCCATAGCCATGTGTATCTAAGGCATTTTTTGCAGCATTCACAACGTCTGGATGCGAAGACAAACCCAGATAATTATTGGCACACATAATCACCACATCTTCACCTGTACTTACATGCACATTTGCTCCTTGCGGTGTAGTAATGATGCGTTCGCGCTTAAGTAAGCCATTTGACTCGATTTGTGTCAGTTCATCTGCCAAAAATTGTTTGATTTTACCGTACATTATGCTTTAATTTTCTTGTTAAGTAATTGAAATAA
>CAYPVA010000088.1:0-7784 GCA_964414045.1 uncultured Lishizhenia sp.
GTCGTCAGAATGGTTCCTTGATATCTTTAGAACAAGGCACCTCTATTCCTTTCTCTTTAAATAACCTTCAAGAACGCGGTAAATTCTTTATTGCACCAAACGAAGATATTTATGAGGGACAAGTAATTGGTGAAAACTCCAGAGCCGGAGACCTCTGCGTCAACGTAACCAAAACCAAGAAGTTGACCAACATGCGTGCTTCTGGTTCTGATGACAAAGTACGTTTGGCACCACCTAAAGTATTTAGTTTGGAAGAGTGTCTAGAGTACATCCAATCCGATGAATACGTAGAGGTTACTCCTAAAAATTTGCGCATCCGTAAGATCTTACTCAAAGAAACGGATCGCAAACGTTCAGGTAAAATGTAATATTTTTGCCATTTTTACGTTCGCACAACGATGAAAAAGGCAATATTCCTTGTTTATATCTTAAGTTCGCTTTTGGGTTTTTCCCAAAAGCGAACTTTTTTTTCTCGTTCTGAAATCGGATTTACGGTAGGTCAGACGTACTATCTCGGAGACCTCAATCCCTATCAGCAATTCAAGCAAGCGCATTTAGCAGGAGGCCTTATTTACAGGTATAATTACAATACAAGGCTCAATTTTAGAGCCAACTACCTTTATGGCAAGGTAGCAGCCGCAGACTCTGCCTCACCTTATCCTTTGCTTGTCAATCGCAACCTGAGTTTTGAATCGCAACTGCACGAGGTAGCGGCAGGCCTTGAATTTCATTTCACTCCGTTTCAATTTGGCAGCAGTCGTTATCCAGCAACTGCCTACTTATTGGCCCAAGTTGGTGTATTCTACATGAACCCAACCACCGTTTATAATGGCCAACAGGTGGCCTTGCAAACTATTGCCACAGAAGGTCAAGGGACATCAATAGGGACGCGCAAGCCGTATGCTTTATATCAGCCTTGTTTGCCACTTGGAATGGGCCTAAAAGTGAGTCTCGGAAAAATGGCTACCCTCAATCTGGATATGGCTATTCGCAAAACTTTTACCGATTATCTAGACGACGTCGGGTCTGATTATTATGCAGATATTCAGGTGCTGGAAGACGAAGTTTCTGAACTATCCGCAGCGCTTTCAAACAGAAGTCTTGATGGCAATCCATTGGGAAAACGCGGTACGAGTAGTACCAAAGACTGGTATGTTTATGCCGGTGCCACATTTACCTTTCGCTTGGGTAAGGGCGGAGGTTGTTTTTATTAATGCTTCAAATTAAATCCATGAAACGCAGCATCCTTCTTTTTACGCTTGTTATTTTATTTGCTTCTTGCCAGTCAGAGGTTTGCAAATGTGCCGATCAATGGTACGACATGACGCAAGCTTTGAAAAAGGCAGATGCAGAACATAAACCCATTGATGAAATCTTGAAGAAATACGATGGTCCTATAAAAAAGTGCAGGGACCTCGATGCTAAAATGACGGCGCAAGAAAAAGAAGAAATGATTATTGAATTGCGTACTTGTTCTTCTTATCAAAAGTTGAAAGGGATTCAAGAATAAATGGATCTTAACTCCCAAGCCTTAGTGTGGCCCTGAAGACTTCCTGGTAACTTGCCCAATGTTGGTATCCAGAAATAGTTTCGTTGTGCCACAAAAAACTAAATACACCACCATATTGTTGGACTTCAGCATGCAGCGTTTCAATCTCTTGAATGGCCTGCTCAGGGCTTAATCGCAGGTATTCAAGCAAGGTGCCATCCATGTAAACAAACGGATGGATATGCAAAGGCGTGGCTTCATTCTTTGTAAGATCAAACCACTTGAAACTTCTGGCTGTTCCAGCCCTGAATCCTGTAGTTTCTGCATAACCCATGGTGTAGTCGTGGGTTATGCCATTTTGCACCAACATTTGATACGTCAGTGGTAATTGCATTAATAAGAAATGCTGCCGATTGCTATTTGGCTTGTAGCCCGTTACTTTTTCCAAACGTGCCAACTCAATTTGTAATTGTTGGGCGCTATTCTGCGTTTGAGAACTTGCATGCATACCAATTTCGGCAACTTTAGTTAATTGTTTGATTTTAAGTTGCTGCGCCTCATTAAGATGCGAGATGTTTTTATCTAGTTTGCTGTAATTTCCGAGCAACCAAAATACTTTAGTTTCAGCAAAATGCTTAGCAATTTCTTCAATCCAATCAAATGTATCATAGGGATCGGCCATGAGTCCTTTACGTACCTTTTGTCTATCTTCCCTTCTTGATTTTCTTTGATAGAGCAGGTCTTTAAAATTCGCTAGCGTATTTCTAAATGTATTTTTGTGTGCGTAGGCAAAAGTATTATCGATGTCAAATGTGGGTTGAAATCCGTAGCGCAGTGCACGCACATTGAGTGAAGCTTTCCAGTTTTCTTCGAGAAACGCGATGAAATCAAGGCACCAAATTTCACAGATGGGTTGTTTTAACCAATTATTTTTCGTCAATATGGATGCTTTTGCTTCATAGCGATGAAAATGATCAGTTTGAATGCTGTCATATTCTTCCATTCGGCTCAAAACATAAAATATTGAAGCTAATGGATCCGTGAGGTCGTCAAAACTCAGGCAGTCTTGCTGATGAAATGAAGCGCGTTTAATTTGTCCTTTGAAAAGTGTTTCTTCAAATAAAATACCTGCAGGAACGAGCTGCAAACAGTGTTCGAATTCACGGGTCGAATAATTGAGTTTATTTCCGTCCGCTGACATAAAATGAATGCCGTCATTAGTGATTTCATAGCCTATTTTTCGTTCAGAAAATACGAAGTCAAGGGTATAAAGCAAGCGCTCTGTGATATATTCGACGTAGATCAGCACTATAGATCCGTTATGATTTTTTCGCAAATAAATTGAGCCGCTTTACCGTTCCCAAAGAGTGGAGGATAGGCACAGGTGTGACCTTTTGAAAAGTGCTCGTAGGCAGTTAAGATTTTTATCTGATCGGCACCGGTTAAGATAGCGGCACCAGTTTCTACAATTTCAATCCATTCGGTTTGCGCTCTTAGAATAATACATGGTTTTTCAAAGAAATACGCTTCTTTTTGTAGGCCGCCGCTATCAGTGATGATGAGTTGTGCATTTTTTTCAAGTGCAATGATATCGAGAAAACCAGCAGGTTCAATTAATTGAAGTTTTGTATTGCTTTCAATGCGTTGTAATAACTCCGTTGGCAACAACTGTTGCATTTTTTGCTGAGTTCTTGGATGAATAGGCAACACAATTTGCTTATCTGAGCGTTCTATGATTGCAAGCAAGGCTTCAAATATTTGCCCAAGCGCGTGTGGATCGTCTGTGTTGCTATCGCGGTGAATGGTACATAAAATGAAAGACCCTGAGGTCAAACCCAATGCTGTGAGTATTTTTGATTTTTGGGAACTGATTTCCGAGAAATATAGGCTGTTGTCATACATCACATCGCCGCAGTGGTAGACGTGCGGAAAATCAATGCTCGCCTGCGCTTTGTGGTCCATGCTGAAACCTTCGTTTTTTAGGTTTTCAAGCCCCGCTTGGGTTGGTACAAACAATAAAGTACTCATGTGATCACAGCTGATTCTATTGAGCTCTTCAGGCATGGATTTATTAAAACTTCGCAAACCTGCCTCTATATGCACTACCGGCACATGAATTTTTGCCGCAGCCAATGCACCAGCGATGGTAGAGTTGGTATCACCGTAAACAACCACTGCATCGGGTTTTTCGGCGACCAATAAATTTTCAATCCCTTCCAACATGGCAGCGGTCATTTTTGCATGACTGCCGCTCCCAACCGCAAGATTGTAGTCGGGCTGAGGGATTCCTAATTCGTCAAAGAAAACCGCAGACATGTTTTCGTCGTAATGCTGGCCTGTATGCACCAAAATTTCTTCAATTTGCTCAGAAAATAAACGTTGGATGCTGCGACTCAGTGCTGCTGCCTTGATGATTTGTGGGCGCGCACCAATGATGGTAAGAATTCTTTTTTTTGACATGTCAGAGTAGGCCTTCGTCGGCGAAGCTAAAATAGCCATTATCTGTGAAAATAAGGTGATCCAGTAACTTCATATCGATGAGCTTTGCAAATTTTTGAATGTCAGCGGTAAGGATTTTATCGTGATCACTGGGCTGCACGGCCCCGCTAGGGTGATTATGACAAAGTATAATGCCCGATGCGGCGCAGCGCAAAGCATACTGAAAAATCCTTTTGGCATCAGCAATTGTGCTGTGTCTTCCGCCTATACTTAGTTGATTGATTTCAATGATTTCATTGGAAAAGCTGAGGTATAACACAAAGAATTGTTCGTGGTCTAGGTCGCTGAGTTTGGGTTGCAATAAATCATACACATCTTTTGATTTTTTAATTTGATTGCGCTTTTTCACTTTTGCAGCTTGGTAGCGCCGGCTCAGTTCAAAAACACCGACAATTTTTTGAGCAGTGGCGAGGTCTAAACCATAAATTTCCAATAAATCCCAGGTGCTGCTTTTGGCTAAAATTCTCCAATCTTTTTGGTGCCAACGCCAGGTTCTTTCCAAAATAGCTTCTTGTTTAGATTTTTCGAATCCAGCCCCGCAAACCAATTGTAATAGTTCAGGATCACTGAGTTGATCAATTTGAATGACTTGTTTCATGTTCTAAAAACGCCAAGCTTTGTGGGCTATTCTTGAAGTGAATAACTTTTTTCTGTTCCGACTTTTTTTATATTTGCGTCATGTCGAAAAAGTCCAAGAATCTACAAAATGTGGTGTACAGTACCAATCCTAATTTTGCCTACGAATACGAGCAAGATCAAGAACAGCAAACACTTCCAGCACAACAGCAGAAGCTTTATGTTAGCCTAGATCGAAAGCAGCGCGCAGGTAAAGAAGTGACTTTAATTGAAGGTTTTATCGGCACTGATGATGACCTCAAAGAGCTCGGGAAAATACTGAAAAGTAAGTGTGGCGTTGGTGGAAGCGTTAAGGATAACGAGATTTTAATTCAAGGTAATTTCAAACAGAAGATTTACGATCTTTTGATCAAAGAAGGTTACTCCCAAACCAAACAAAAAGGCTAGAAATACTTAATATAGCTGCGGTGCAGGTTCTATATGAATGAGTACCTCCGTGATGTAAGGGAATTTCTCCATCAAATGATCTTTTAAATCATGCGAAATTCCATGTCCTTCTGTAACAGTGAGTTCGCCATTCATTTCCAAATGCAGGTCAACAACATAGGTCATGCCATTCTTGCGCGCCCAGCATTTTTCTATATCAATCACACCCGGTACTTCCTTTGCGGCGATTCTGATTTCTTCTATCAACTCATGATGGGTATGTTCGTCCATGATTTCACCCAATGCTGGTCTAAAGATGCGATAAGCATTGTAAACAATAAATAATGCTGCGATGAGTGCAGCCCAGTCATCTGCTTTTTCAAAGCCCTTACCAAACAGGTAAGTACATGAGATTCCTAGAAAAGCAATGAGCGAAGAAATGGCATCAGATCGGTGGTGCCAGGCATCAGCCTTTAAACTGCTGGAGTTTGTGAGCACTCCTTTGCGGTAGACATAGCGGTAACTTAATTCTTTGATGACGATAATGGCGCCAAGAATATAAAGCGTATAAAATGCCGGCTGTTGCTGAGATTCATTCAAATGACGGATGCTTTCAACAGCAATGATCGTTGCCGAGATCAATAGAAAACCGACTACAGCAAAAGTGATGAGCGGTTCCGCCTTGCCGTGCCCGTATGGGTGGTCTTCATCGGCAGGTTTGTGTGCGTATTGGAGTCCAAATAAGACTAAAAAACTTGAAAAGATATCCGCACAAGATTCAATGGCATCGGCAATCAGCGCATCAGAGTGCCCCAAGACACCACCCAATCCTTTTGCGATGGCCAATAGAAAATTGGTGATTAAACTCAGTGCAGCTGCACGCTTGGCCTGAGAAAGTAGTCTTTTCATTTGTCAAATATAAAAAAAGCGGCTCACTGAGCCGCTTTTTCGGTTTCGATGGGGTGGGCCACCGAAACCACAACCTAACTATAAACTACTACATTGAGCTATTTACAAATACGATGCCAAACT
Organism: uncultured Lishizhenia sp.; assembly: GCA_964414045.1. GTDB lineage: Bacteria > Bacteroidota > Bacteroidia > Flavobacteriales_D > Crocinitomicaceae > UBA952. The sequence goes on from CAYPVA010000088.1 coordinate 6,023, forward strand.
TTAAAAAGGGTAGTCAATTATAGAAAAAAGCGTAAATACCCTTAGTTTTTAATGAATTTGGTGCGTTTCCCTTCGGTTTCGACAATGTAAAGCCCAGGATTTAAATTTTGAATATCAATGACTTCACCCGGAAATATTTCTTTGTCTAGTAGGATTTGACCGTTTAAATCGATCACCTTGACAATCTGCGCATGTGTTAATTCAATTTGAATCGTTGAGTGCGCTGGATTAGGCCTGACCGCTAGTTGGTTTTTCATTTCTTCAATGCCGTCAATCCACATATTTTGATGAAAAGTAGTGTTGGTTACGATGGCATCATTCCAATCAAAATAAATATAAGCCGTATTTTCAATGGTTGACATGATCGCATTGGTCGGTAATTCATTGATGCGGTAGCTCAAGTGTCCGTGGCTTTCTGGTTCGTTTGTCGTTGAATCGGGTAACCAGATTTGGTCGAATTCAAAGCGCATGATGCCGTTACCAAGGTTGACAACTTGCATTGGGTGAGAAGATTCTAGCAGTGTAAATGTTGACCAATCAAGCATGGTACTGAGTGTATCTAATATATAGACGTTTTGAGCTGGTGCTGTACCTGTATTTTGGAAACGAATGGTGTAGGTAAGTGCATCGTCAATGAACGCATCTAAATATCCCAAAGGAAAATTCTCATTCATGTAATCTGTGCTCGCATTTTTATCATTTGGATCATAACTATTGCCTAAAATTTGAAGCAAGGAACCGTTGTTATTGTAGGTGCCACAATCTGTTGTGGTACCTGTTGGTATGATTGTAGATGTAAAATAATGTTGCGCACCATTTATAAGGCCTCCAGGAACCGTAAACATGATCACATCATAATTGGTAAAGTTAGTTGCTGAACTACTGAGGTTCCAAGTAATGGTATTACCTGATATGACATAGTTGCTATTTTGGATTGAAGATAAAATTGGCGTTACGCCGGTTGGATAAGTAAAAGATAAGGTATAATTCCCGACAACACCAGGGCCATAACTGCCCCAATTTAATTTGATATAGGCTGTGCTGTTTTGATAATAGCCAATCCAAGGTGTAACAGATGTCCATAGATCTGCACATTGATTGGTAGTGCCTCCGCAATTAATGGCCAAATTACCATTGACGACTTGGCCATTGTTTGAGCCAACAATTGTAATATATGGACTTGGGCTCGAGTAGCCATTATAGCCTAACCATGTCGGGCTTACTTGCGCAATAATGGTAGTATTGGTACTCGGAAAATTCCCACAATATTGATAGTAACCTAAGTTATTGGTGTAAACAGTTATTGAGGTGGTTGCATTCGGACTACTGAATAATTGAACTGGCGTAAAAGTTAAAGGTGTTTCACCTGCATCAAAAATCCCATTGGCATTTGCATCGCAAAATGCATAACCGCCGTAACAATTCACAGGCGTAACCGGCGCATTGCATTGAAGTGGAAAACTAAAATTAGCTACGGGCGTGCTGGCATTACAAAGCGTTCCAATGATAAGAGCGGTATTGTTGCCATTGTTATTGAGTACGATGTAGCCGTTTTGACTCAGCCAATTTGCATTTAGAGTTAGCGCTACGGTATCATTGATGATTCCCGGATAACTGATATTGTAGATGCCATTTGCATTGGTGTAGGTCGTAACGCCATTGGCAGAAATTGGTGCGTTTGAAAGTGCGGTTTCTCCGTTGTCAAATACGCCGTTGTCATTGGCATCACAGTAAACCTGTCCTGTTGCACAAAGTTGTTGTT
>CAYPVA010000089.1:0-7738 GCA_964414045.1 uncultured Lishizhenia sp.
ATTTTATCGCAACAGTCTCAGGGCAAGTCAATAGCAACCAAATACAAGTCATCCATAATGGCATGTCCGTCCTTGGATTCAACTTCAATAGTGCTAATGGACAATTGCAACGCTTGATCAACTTAGCGCCCGGCAGCAACATCATTCGCGTCGAGGCAAGCAATGCCTGTGGCAATGCTGCAGAAGAAATTACTATTAGCTATCAGAATTGTGTGGCTCCTGCAATCACAATTCTATCTCCTGGAATAAATAGCACGGTTCAAAATGCTGCCTTACGACTCCGCGCCAATTTGGCAAACGTCAGTAACCGAGCATTGATTAAATTATTAATGAACGGTGTTGAACTCAATTCTTTTACTTTCAACAGCATTAACGGTCTGCTCGAATATAGCGGTCAACTCAATATTGGGGTCAACAATATCACTTTAACTGCTGCCAATGATTGTGGGACCGACATCGAGACATTTACAATCACCTACGATGCCTGTAAAAAGCCAACGCTTTCCTTGAATACAACGATGCCGGCAAATAACGCCACTGTGTCCAATGCTGCATTTAATTTATTGGCGCAGAGTACTTTCTTGAATCAAAATCAAATAACCCTGAGCTTCAATGGTGTAAGTGGGCAGCCATTTACATTCCAGAACGGAGCCATCGCTGCCTCTTTAAATCTGAAGCCAGGTATCAATACCATTCTCCTTCAAGGAAAGAATGACTGCGATCGCACCAGTCAAAATTTGATCTTAAACTATGTACCAACTAGGCCACCTTGTGATCCACCACAAGTAATTTACAATATGATCGCAACTGGAAGTACGGTTAACAACCCTGTATTTACCTACTACGCAACTGTTGTCAATTACTCCGCCAATTCAAATATAATCCTTTCGATCAATGGCACTGTTTTAAGCGGCTACAGTAATGTAAATGGTAGTTTAGCCGCTGAGCTCGGACTCATTGAAGGAAATAATCAAATTTCAATTACCGTTACCAATGACTGTGGAACTTTCACAAATACGTATTACGTAACTTATGTCAATGATGGTTCTGAAGGTGGGCAAAGAAAACCGACTACCACACCAACCAAACCCGTTGCACCCAAACCTAAACCAACAAGCACAAGTCCAAAACCTACTGCGCCAAAGCCAAATACAACCCCGACTAAATCAACTGGCAATCAAACAACTAGCCCAGCAAAAACAGGAGCTGGAACTCAAAAGACCGATACCTTAAAAACGGCTCCAAATACCACAACGAGTCCGCAAAAAACAAAAGAAATAAAAACTGAAAAAGGAGGAGGTCGCTAGACCTCCTTTTTTGTGCCTGAATACTTGGGGCTCTGCTCAAATCTTCCTATATTCGCAATCTTAAAATCGCATACAAATGGCAATTATCGGTAAAATTCGCGCCAAATCTGGCCTTCTCGTCGCAATGATCGGACTCGCATTATTAGCGTTCATCCTCAATGATTATCAAAGTTTATTCGGGATCGGTGAAGGCGACTACGGCATTGGCTTGGTCTACGGAGACAAGGTTGACGTTGCTTCTTACAGCATCGCTAGTTCTAAATTTCAAGAGCAAGAAAGAAATCAAGCCATGCAAAATGGCAAAGAATTCACTGAAACTGACATGGAAGCTTCAAGCGACAAAGCATGGAACTTCATGGTAGATTCTACGATTCTTAGCAAAGAATACGAAAAATTAGGTATTAGCGTTTCTGACCGTGAACTCGACGCCTACTGGATGGCAAAAGACGGTTTTGGCGTTTTAGCTGACCTCAACCAGTTTTTCACTGACTCACTTACTGGTGTGCAAACTCCACAGTCAATTGAAGCAGGCCGTGTGAAATTAGGGGCTACCCTTAACAAACTCAAAACTTCCAAAGATGCGCAAAGCGTAGAGCAATGGAACGGCTTTAAAGCATACCACACAGATCGTCGCAAGACGGAGAAATACTTTGGTCTCGTTAAACAAGGAATCTTTGTAACTGACCTAGAAGCCCAAGACCAATACTTGGCCAACAACGAAAAGAAAACAATCTCTTTTGTTGTGCGTCGTTACACAGAAATCAGTGATGCCGACATCAAAGTGACAGAAGCTGAAGTAAAAGCTTACTACGACGAACACAAATCAGACAAAAAATACCTCGTGCGCAATCCTAGCCGCGATGTGAAGATGTTTGATGTGAACATTCGTCCATCAAAAGCTGACTCTACTATTTTCTCAAACAAAATGAACTTACTACGTGCTGGTTTTTCTGCAAGCACTAACGATTCAGCATTCATTGTTAAAAACAGTGAAACACCTGTATATTTCAGCGACAAACGCGCAACTGCTGTCCCTGAAGGACACCCTAAAGCAGACCGCTACCAAAATTACCCAAGAAGCCTTGATACCGTTTTCAAAACTGCGGCACTTGGTCAACTAGTAGGTCCTTATGCTTCCAAAGAAAAAATGGTGCTTTCCAAAGTAATCGGATTTACACCGGCAAGCTTAAAAGCCCGTCATATCCTTATTTCTACAGCAAACTCTACAGATGCTAAAGTACTTGCAGCCAAAAAGAAAACTGCAGATAGTCTAGTGAAAATTCTAAATAAAACCAACTGGGATGCCATCACCGCTAAGTATTCAGAAGATCCAGGATCTAAAGACAAAGGTGGACTTTACGAAGACTTCCTAGAAGGAGATATGGTTAAAGAATTTGGTGCCTATTGTGCTACCGCTCCTATTGGCAAAATAGGTGTCGTAAAAACAGATTTCGGTTACCACATCATCGAAGTACTAGAACGCTCTGCAGAAAAATTCCCATTGCTTGCCTCTGTTAACCTTACATTTAAACCTTCGGAAGAAACGGTTGCAAACATGGAAAGCGAAGTAAATGGTATTCTTTTAAAACTTGATCGCCAAATTTCAAAAGAAGAAGATCCATTTAAAAAAGCGGCATTATTTGACACTATTGTTACACGCGCATCGTATGCACCTCGTGTCATTCAAATCGAAGACAACGCACCTAAAGTGTATGGCTTTACTACCACTATGGCCCGTGACCGCATTTTAGAAATGGCTTTTGCTGAAGATGCAACAGTCGGAACCATGACACTTTCACCTATCCGTGACAAAGACAAATATGTTATTGCTATGGTAAGTGCAATACGCCCTGAAGGCGAACCATTGTATGAAAATGTACGTGCGCAAATGGAACGCGAATTGATCCAAGAGAAAAAGGCAAAACGCTTCATGAATCAAATGGCTGGAAAATCATTACAAACCATTTCTAAGAAGTTCAATACGCCTGTTATCGATGCCGAAATTACATTTGGAAATCCTCAAATTTCAAATGCCGGTTATGAGCCAACAATCGTAGGTAACTTATTTTCTGGGGCTATTAAAAAAGGTCAGCGCACGCTTCCATTAAAAGGAGAAAGTGGTGTTTACGTCATTCAAATTAAACGCGTAACTAAAGCTCCTGCAACGAAAAACTATCAAGCTGAACGCGATCAACTCATGCAAGGGCTCATGGGCCAAGTTGAAGGCCAAGCTATGGGTGGTTTGCGTAAAAAAGCTGCTGTAGTAGACAACCGTAAGCTTTCTGAACTCGGCGTGCGTTTGTAATTAAACACCATGACCAAAGCCGAAATTCGCAAGCACTACAAAGCGAAGCGAGCTCAGCTCACACCTTTCGAACTATCAAAAATCTCAGCACAAGTGCAAGCACTTGTGCTAGATTCTTTTCAATTCCCTTCTAAATTTGTCAGTCTTTTTTTGCCCATTGAAAGTCAGAAAGAGATTTCAACCTATGGTTTACTCGAAGATATCCTGCTCAAAGGTGGACATCCCATTTTGTCCAAAGCAGATTTCTCAGACCACAGCCTCACGCTCTATCACTATGAAGAGCCTCGACAACTAGAAATCTCTTCATTTGGCATACCTGAACCCAAATATGGCCGCACCTTATTGCCAACTAAGCTTGACTACGTTTTCGTTCCTCTTTTAGCATTAGATTCTCAAGGGCACCGAGTTGGTTATGGGAAAGGTTTTTATGACCGCTTACTAAAGCAATGTAAACCAGATTGTCAGTTTATTGGTCTGCACCTCTTTGATGAATTTATTGAAATTTCAGATGTCAGTGAACATGACATTCCATTGCATTTCTGTTTTACACCAGGAGGGATTTATGATTTCAGAAAGTAAAAACCAGGGGAAGTTTCACTTGCTCGCGATCATACTGATTCCTACGAACATGACAGCACTGTTTCTGATTCCACGAAGGCTATGGTGGCTAACACTCCTAATTTTAGGAGCCTCTGCTTTCCTTACTTTTTTGGTTTTGCGGAAGAAGACTTCTTCACAATAACACCATCTGCCTCAATATTGAGCTCAATTTTTGGTGTCGTGATTAAATCAATTTCGGCCTGACTCGCCTTCGCATCTTCCAAAAAGTGCTTTTGCATCGCAACTGAAATGGTGTCTAGATAAGGGGTGCCGTGAAAGTAAGCTACCGAACCTGCTTCTGTTGCAGGCGGAATTAAAAAGTGATCTTTAAAGCGGATGCGAATGAGGTCTCCGTTAGTGGGTTTCACGTTTACCCAACAGCCTGCACTTTGGCAAACAGCAACTAAAGGTGCTTTAAAAGTATAAGATTGATCGGTCGGGTTTGCTTTGAAGCGCGTCAACATTTCGTCAAGTGTTAATGCTTGCGTGGTGTCAACACTTACTGGACCATATGCTTTGTAGGCTACTGAAGTGGTTTTACAACTGCTAAGGACTAAGGCAAATAGGCCTAAGGATAAAAGTGTGCCTTTCATTTATTTTGTTTATTGGAGATAATTTTCAAAGAAAGCGCCGAGGTCATAGGTTTTGCTTTCGACCTGGACGGAAACAATTTGATTGGCAGAAAGAAAACGCAAAATTACCCGACGAGAAAAGGTGTCGTTGGTGATCATGTGAAAAGTTGCCAAATGTGATTTTTCATCAAATTCGACGGTAAACATATTGGTGTAATACTTTGCGTACATCGCTACGTTTTCGGCTGTTACTTCGTTTGGTAATGTGAGCTGTATATGGCCACTTGCCACACCGCCTTTAAGCTCAGCTAAATTTTTTGCAGAAGCACTCAGTGTTTTTTGTCCGAGAACAAGAAAATTAAGACAAAGTGCGATAAATAAGAATGCTACTTTTTTCATAAGAGTCATTTTACATACAATGTTATAAAACTACGAAATAATTCAATAAATTGCCAACGTGTCTGATTTAATACGCAAATATCAAGAATTGTACCCAGAAGCCGGCTGTGACGAAGCAGGCCGTGGTTGCTTGGCTGGGCCAGTTGTTGCGGCGGCCGTCATCCTTGACCCTGAAAATCCCATTGCAGCGTTGAATGATTCCAAGCAGTTGAGTGCCAAAAAACGGATGTTGTTGAGAGCAGAAATTATAGACAAAGCCCTTGCATATGGCATTGGCATTGTTGATCATTTAGAAATTGATCAAATCAACATTCTCAATGCGAGCATACTTGCCATGCACAAGGCACTTGATCAACTTACGCTACGGCCTCAATTTATTTTGGTTGATGGCAATCGCTTTAAACCTTACCAACAAGTTCAACATGCATGCATGATTAAAGGCGATGCGCGCTTTGCTGCCATTGCAGCTGCGAGTATTTTAGCAAAAACAGAACGAGATTTATTGATGGGTGAGCTGCATAAAGCTTATCCTGTCTATGCTTGGGAACAAAATCAAGGATACCCTACCCTTGCTCACCGTAAGGCTATTGCACAATACGGTGTCTCACCTTACCATCGACTAACATTTCAATTGCTTGCGCCTCAGCAGCAATTAGACTTGTTTGAGTAAACAAATCAATGTTGATTAGATTCTATCAAGTAGTGGAAAGATGGGGCTGACCGACTTAACTTTGAAGAAAAAGTACGCATGCGCCAACGCCTTGTCCTTCTCATTTTAAGCAGCCTAGCCTTTATTTGGGTTTTATTTGCATCCTATGACTTGCTCTCCAACGAGACACTCACAGATTTTCGAAGTTATTTCAACATTAACGATGGTAAAGTTTGGGTAATCCGCGAAGCCAGTGAATTTGAATGGGATAAAGAAGGTGTTCAGACCACAGAGCTCAATCAAAACCTCTATTATTCCGTTACCCGAGCTACAAAAATTCCAGTAACCATATTTTTTAGTGCCAAAAGAACCCTTTTTCTGGTTGAAAAGAAAGGCAACTGGAGCAGCCAGGAAGTCAAACAACTTTTTGAAAATGGCATGTTCCCACTTCAGTTAGGAAAGCTAAAAAGCTTTGAATTTGGTAAGCTGCACGGGCAGTTTAATAAGAATCAATTACTGATTTATGAAGGTGAATTAGATGCGCCGCAAGTCCAAGATTTACACCTCAATACCAAATCATCTTACTCTTGGATCACTTGGCAACAAAATATAGCCCACATTACAGACACCTATGTCAAACCTCAACTGCGATATCGCTATGAGAAGTATAGGAACACTTCAAAAAGACTTAAAAAAGTTGATGACTACGGCATTTTTGCCGAAGCTATTCCTGATTTTGTGACAAGTTATTATTTCTATGAAAAAAACTATGCCGCTGAATTAGACCCAAAATTTGAAAAAACACCCTGGTATCGGTGCATGAAGACGGGCTTTGTTCACCTCAAAAAGGACAGTGCTAGTTTGTTGTTATTTGACTTTTATGAAAATGCGAATCCGTTACTCGTACTCAATGAAGCATTGAGAAAAGAAGAGCTCAATGAGGAAGCGCAAGTATATGAAAATCTGGAGGTAAGCAAACTTGTTGAAGCCAAAAAAAACACGTGGCACGTTGGTACATTTGGGAATTATGCCTTCGCTAGCACCAACAAAGAACTATTTGACCAGGCTTTAGCTGCAGCAAAACTGAACCAAACAATTGCACAAGACACCACCAAAATAGTTCGCTTCTACGAACACATGCCAAAAAAAGTCAGTGCACGATGGGTCGATGCCAACATGAAAAAAACACTCACACTTCTTGGAAATGATGTCGTGGTTACCAGTTATCAAAGACTGAGCGAACAACAAGAAAAAGACCAAGATAAAATTCGGGATTACTTCGTCATGAATCCGGGATCTAGGGTACTTGATTTCGCTAGCTTTTCTGATCGCGGAAACGTCATATTACAAACCGAAAATCAAAAATTAGTTGGCTATATCAACGGACTGAGAAAATGGGAAAAACCATTAAACGGTGAAGTCAAAGACATCTATGCGCTCGGTAATCTCGAACAGCTTGTTGTTGTGCAATATGCACATGAAGCACAAATTTTTGATAAATCGGGTAGAATAGTCTATCGCCTCACACATGAAGCAGGAACAGAAATAGGCGCTTTTGAGTTGAATGGCAAAAAAGAATTCATTTGCTCAAACGGAGGAGCGAATCTTCAATTGATCAATGAGAGTGGTGCAGCAATTAAGCAATTTGCCACAGGTGGTCAGCTCAAAGATTTTGCAATTTTCAAGCAAAATGGCAAGCCCTATTTAGGTATTTTAACGGACAAACAATTCACAACAGTTGACCTCGCCAAACGAAAAGTGAGCACGAAGCAAAATGTAGATAGTACTTATGTATTAGCAAAGTCTGTGGCGAGCACAGCTGCTATTCAAGTGAAAAAGAATCAAGCTACAGTTTTACAAAATGGCGCTAAAAAACAATTCCAGGTACCTAATGGCGTTGAATTCC
>CAYPVA010000090.1:0-4703 GCA_964414045.1 uncultured Lishizhenia sp.
TCAGAAACAATAGGCGTTCCAAGTGCTACACCAACTGCTGTACATCCTAAGTTTGGATTAACATTTACGTTGATTGGCGCAACAATGATTGGATCTACGTTATCACCAATAGTCACCGTCATTGGCAATGAAGTTACCGCACAACCGTTAGCACCTACAACTGTTACAGTGTAAGATCCACTTTGTGTGACTAAGATATTATTGGTTTGTGGTCCTGAGTTCCACTGATAGTTAGGAGCATTTGAAGAGAATAACTGAACAGTCTCATTTGGACAAACCGTTGTTGGACCACCAGCAGTAATTACTGGAGTTGCAGGGCTGTTCAATACAGTTACAGAAGCAGATACACTTGCGTTACATGCACCATTTGACAGCGCGTAAGTAATAACTGCTGTTCCTGCGTTCATACCGGTAATTACACCTGCGTTATTTACTGTAGCGATAAAGCTATTTGACGTAGACCATACACCACCTGGAGTTGCAGAACTCAATGTGATTGTTGAAGCTTCACAAACTGTATTTGAACCAGTAAGCGCTGCTACAACAGGTGTAGGTAAAACTGTTACAGTAATAACAGCAGAGTTAGACGTACATCCTGCAGCATTAGTACCCTGTGCATAATAAGTACCACTTTGAGTGATTACATTAGAAGCACCTAAAGTACCGTTACTCCAAACATAAGAAGCAGCTCCGGTAGCAGACAACGTTACAGAACCTCCTTGACAGAATGTAAGTGGCGCACTTGCAGTAACAACTACTGCTGGATTTGCGTTTACTGTTACAACGTTTGAAGCCGTAGCCGTACAACCGTTTGCACCTGTAACTGTTACTGTATAAGTATTTGAGTTATTAACTGTAGTACTCGCTGATAGGGCACCATTAGACCAAGCATAAGACACACCACCAGATGCAGTTAATGTTGCGGTACTACCTAAACAGATCGTCGAACCTGTAGATGCGATAGCAGCATTTGGTAAGGCTAGAACGTTCACGACAACTGGTGCACTTGTGGCAAAACAACCATTAGCATTTGTTGCTGTAACAATATAAGAACCTGATGTTGTTACCGTTATCGAAGGCGTTGTAGCTGTTGAATTTGACCAAGCGTAAGACGTTCCTCCTGATGCAGTAAGCGTTACTGAACCACCTTGACAGAATGTCAACGGACCATTTGCAGCAACTGCCACAGTTGGAAGTGCATTTACTGTTACAACTTTAGTTACAGTTGTGCTACATCCTGCAGCATTTGTAATAGTGTAAGAAATTGTTGCTGTTCCAGCACCAACACCAGTAATCACGCCATTTTGCGCAACAGTAGCAACACTCACGTTACTAGAAGACCAAACACCACCTGGATTAGCAAAGTTTGTAATAGTCGAACCAACACATACTGTATTCGGACCACCAATCGGAATGTTAACTGGAAGCGCATTTACATTGAGAAGTAAAGAAACAGTTGTTACACAACCTGAAGCATTCGTTACAGTATAGTTGATTGTAGCAGCACCTGCAGCAACTCCTGTTACTAAGCCTGATGCACTAACAGTTGCAGCAGCAGGGTTTGAAGAAGACCAAACACCACCAGTTGTAGCACTTGTTAAGTTTGTTGTTGAACCAACACATACATCATTTGCACCAGCAATTGCAGCTACGACAGGTAATGCATTTACCGTTACCGTTACAGGTGCTGAAGTTGCAGTACATCCATTTGCATTAGTTGCAGTAACCGTGTAAATACCCGAAGTACTTACCGTAATAGAAGAAGCTGTTGACGTAGAATTCGCCCAAGTGTAAGAAGTTCCACCAGATGCTGTTAACACAACTGAACCACCTTGACAGAATGTCAATGGACCACCAGCAGTGATAGTTGCTGTTGGTAATGGGTTCATAGTCACAGCAAACGGAGCAGAAGTTGCAGAACAACCAGCTGCGTTAGTTACAGTCACTGTTAAGTTAGCAGTTGAAGTAACGTTGATACTTTGCGTTGTTAAGTTGTTAGACCATGCGTAAATTGATCCTGGAGTTGAAACCAAAGTAACCGAAGCACCTTGACAGAATGAGTTTCCATTCAATGAACTAATAGTAGCTACAGGAAGTGCATTTACTGTTACTTGTGTACAAGCTGAAGTAGCTGAACATCCGTTAGCGTTTGTTACAATTACTGAATAACATCCAGTTGTGTTTACGGTAATTGAAGACGTTGTTGCTCCGTTAGACCACAAGTAAGAAGATCCTGAACTTGCTGTCAACGTTACAGAGCCACCTTGACAGAATGTTGTAGGGCCATTAGCAGTAATCGTTGCAGTTGGTAAAGCATTTACCACTACTGCTGTAACTGCAGAAGTTGTGACACAACCTGCTGCATTGGTTACTTGAACACTGTAGTTTCCTGCAGTTGTTACTGTAATTGAAGAAGTTTGTAAACCGTTTGACCAAAGGTATGCTGTTCCAGCGCTAGCCGTCAAAGTTACTGAAGCACCTTGACAGAATGTTGTTGAGCCTGACGGCGTAATCGTTGCAACTGGTAACGCATTCACGTTAACATTAGCTGTAACAACCCCTGTACATCCTACCCCGTTGGTCACAGTATAAGAAATTGTTGTTGTTCCTGTTGTAAGACCAGTTACTACACCTGATGTAGAAACTGTTGCAACGGCTGTATTTGAAGAAGTCCATACACCACCAGCAGTTGCACTAGCCAATTGTGTAGTTGCGCCTAAACAAACATTGGTTGCGCCAGTAAGAGCTGCCACAGATACTGGAGTAGAAACAGTTACTGTGTATGTGAACGGTGTTCCAATACATCCATTGAATGTAGGTGTTACAGTATAGACTACTTGTTGGGCACTTGTATAGTTATTTACTAACGTTTGTGTGATAGCTGTTTGTGCAGTATTAGCGTTAGTCTCACCAATCACATTCGGATTATCAACAACTGTCCAAGTATAAGTGGTACCCGTTGGTACTACATCACCAGAACCGTTAGCTGGAGCCAATGTAAGAGCTACACCTGAACATGCATTATTTGTTTTCGCAGCAATTTGCGGAGTAGGGTTTACTGTTACGGTAACAGTAAATGTTGCACCTGTACAACCACCGAATGTTGGTGTTACGGTGTAAACCACTGTTTCCGGAGCACTCGTACCATTCACAAGGTTTTGAGAAATTGAACTTTGAGCAGTAGCTACAGAAGTTTCACCAGTAACGTTTGCATTTGCAGCAACTGTCCAAGTATAGGTAGTACCTGCCGGAACTAAATCAGCGCCAGAAGTTGTAGGTGAAACTGTGAAAGCAGTACCAGAACAAATTGTTGCTGTTTTGTTAGCAATTACAGGGATTGGATTAACTGTTACAGCTACTGTGAAAGTTGATCCCGCACAAGTATTTGCCGTTGGCGTTACCGTGTAAGTTACGATTTCCGAGTTAACAGTTGTATTGTTAAGTGTTTGTGAAATATTATTTGAAGCTGTAGCTACAGAAGTTTCACCGGTAACATTCGCGTTTGGCGCAACTGTCCAGGTATATGTTGTACCCGTTGGTACCACACCATTTGTAACGTTTACTGGCGCTGCAGTAAAGGCAGTTCCTGAACATACAGTTGCTGTCATGTTTGAGATCGCAGGAAGAGGATTAACTGTTACAACTACGTTAAAAGTTGCGCCTGCACATGCTCCACTTGTAGGAGTTACTACATAAGTTACATTTATTGGCGCTGCTGTAGCGTTTGTTAATGTTCCACCGATAGTTGTTTGAGCCGTACCTGGAGCCAAACCAGAAATACCAGTAATGGCTGCTGGAGCTGACCAAGAATAAGTTGTTCCAGTAGGTACAATATTACCTGAACCATTTGATGGAGCAACACTGAATGCGTTACCTGAACAAATAGTAGCAGTTTGAGCAGTAACTGTAGGTGTAGGATTTACAGTCACTGTTACTGTAAAGGTTGCACCCGAACATGTTCCTGAAATTGGAGTAACTGTATAAACAACTGTTTGTACAGTATTGGTAGTGTTTGTTAAAGTTTGTGAGATTGTAGCTGTTGCTGTTGTTTGGTTTGAAGCACCAGTAACGTTAGCATTGGCAGCTACAGTCCAAGTGTATTGTGTACCTGCAGGAACTACATCAGAACCTCCAGTGGTTGCAGTAAATGCAGATCCAGAACAAATCGTTGTCGTTTTATTTGATACAACTGGAGTAGGATTTACAGTAATTGTGTATGTTTTAGCAGTTCCTGAACAAGATGAACCAAATGTTCCATAAGTCAAGACAACAGCCAATGTTTTAGGCGTAGAACCACAAGTGGCACCGAATACTGCATCTGTAGCAGGTATCGTTACCGTTGTTTGACCCACTGCTAAACCTGCAACAATTGAAGATGAATTCGCATTGTGACATGAGCCAATAGTGTAATTTCCTGCTGAACCTGTTGGAGTTCCATAAGAAGCAAATTGCACACCTGTGAAATAAGTTCCCGCTGGGGCATTCAGTGTAATGTTATTGCCTTGAGCTGTTTCAGCATATACAGTTCCCATATTCCCTCCATAAGAAGGTGTTACCGTAACTGTTGCTGTTTGTGCTGTTGCACCAGCGTTCACAGCTGTAAATGAAGGGATAGTTCCAGTTCCTGAAGCTGCAAGGCCTATTGAAGTATTGGTGTTTGTCCAAGCATAGTTTGTACCTGTAACTGCACCTGCTGGAACAAC
>CAYPVA010000090.1:4803-7730 GCA_964414045.1 uncultured Lishizhenia sp.
TGGGTTAACCGTTACGTTAACTTGGTCAGTTGCTGTACAACCGTTAGCGTTGGTTACAGTTAAAGTGTAAGTTGTAGTGATTGCTGTTGTTGTTGCATTCACCGCTGTGAAAGCAACGCCGTTGCTAACAGAGTTGTTCCATGAATATGTGCCTGTTCCAGCACCTGTAAGCGTCACTGACGCACCAGCACATACTGTTTGGTCAACACCAGCGTTTGCCGTTGGTAATGCATTAATTGTTACGGCAGCTGTGCCAGAAAGTGTATTAGAACACGCGCCGTTTGAAACAGAAACTAAGTTAAGTGTTTGCGCAGTCGTTGCAGCGGTAACAGTTACTGTAGCTGTTCCACCCGCAGCGATAGTTGCTGTGGTGTTCGAACCACCATTGATATTGTAAGTAACAACGTTTCCAACAGTACCTGTAATTGTAAACACAGCGTTTGATCCACTACAAATAGCAGCAGCATTTGCTGCAACTGTCGCCACAATTTGTGGTCCCTCTGTAATAACGATGGCTGCCGTTGAATTTTGACAGAAGTTACCGTCAGTAACAGTCAAGACATAAGAACCTACACTAAGACCAGTTAGATCTTCAGTGGTTGCGAAGTTCACACCATTCTTTTTCCATTGATAAGTAAATGCAGGTGAACCTCCAGTAATGGTTGCATTGATTGCACCATTTGTCCCTTGGTAACAAGTAACATTTGTTGCTACTGTAGCAATATTAATTGCAGGAGGCGAGGTAATTACAAGATTAGAAAGTGTAGCCGTACAAGAATTTGCGTCCGTTACAGTTACAGCATAAGTTCCAGGTGCAAGGTTGTAAACTTGGTCCTGGGTAGTTGATGTAAAGCTATTCGGGCCTGTCCATGCATACGTGTAAGGACTTGTTCCGCCGGTAACCGAAATAAAGTAAGCACCATCTGTTGTGTTAGCACATGAAGCTGGCGAACCGCCATCATCCGTAATTGCCAAAGCGGTTGGTTGCGTAATTGTCAATGACGTTGAAGTTGCGGTACAGTTGTTAGCGTCTTTAACGGTCACAGTGTATGTTCCTGCAGCTAAACTTGTAAAAGATGTAGAAGCTTGGAATGTTGTTCCGTTAATTGAGTATGTGTATGGCGCTGTTCCACCAGTAGCTGATGCCGTGATAGTTCCATTGGTACCACCGAAGCAAGAAACATTAGTTTTAACACCAGATGCAACGAGTAACGTTGGTTGGGTAATAGTAGCAGAAGCGTTTGTAGTACAAGAATTTGCATCCGTAATTACTACATTAAAGGTTCCTGCAGCGATCAAAGATAAATCTTCTGACGTTGCTGAATAAGAACTTGGACCAGTCCAAGCAAATGTATAAGGTGTTGTTCCGCCTGTAACGGTTAAGTTGATCGCGCCGGTAGACGCTCCATTACAAAGAACATTTGTTACTGTAGTAGATGTTGCCAATGCAACTGGTTGCGTAATTGTAGTGGTAGTTGTAGTAGTACAGTTATTAGCATCTTTTACTGTTACTGTGTAAGTACCAGCAGCCACACCTGTGAAAGTGGCTGATGCTTGGAATGTAGTACCGTTTATTGAATAGGTATATCCTGCAGTACCACCACCAGCTGTTGCAGTAATTGTTCCGTTTGTACCACCATTACATGATACTGGAGTATTAACAGCTGTAAGAGTTAGTGCTGTTGGCTGAGTAATAGTTGCAGAACCTGAAGTTGTACACCCGTTTGCATCTGTAACAGTTACGTTATATGCACCTGCTGGTCTTGAAGAAAGATCTTCAGTAGTTGCAGTATATGAACTTGGACCGGTCCAAGCGTAAGAGAAAGGTGATGTACCACCAGTCACTGTTAAGTTGATTGCTCCAGTTGAAGTACCGTTACACAATACATTAGTTACAACATTTGTTGAAGCTAATACTGAAGGTTGTGTAATAGTTGCAGAAGCATTTACTGTACAGTTGTTGTTGTCTGTAACAACGACAGAGTAAGTACCTGCTGGACGCGCTGTCAAATCTTCAGTAGTTGCAGTATATGAACTTGGGCCTGTCCAAGCATAAGTGTATGGCGCAGTACCACCAGATACCGTTAAATTAACTGATCCTGTAGATCCGCCAAAACATAAAACGTTTGTAGCAACCGCACCTGCTGTAAGCGCTGAAGGTTGTGTAATCGTAGCTGTAGCAGTTTGCGTACAACCTCCGGCGTCAGTTACTGTAACATTATAGACACCTGCAGCAATGTTAGTTAAATCTTCTGTTGTTGCAGTGAATGAAGATGGGCCCGTCCAAGCATATGTATAAGCTGTGCTATAGCCACCTGAAGCAGTAATGTTCACAGCACCAGTTGAAACTCCGCTACAAGCTAGGTTAGTTACAGATGTAACAGCCACAGCTAATGCACTTCCGGATTGATTGATAGTTACAGATGATGGAGTAGTTGTACAGTTGTTCGCGTCTTTGACAACAATACTGTAAGTACCTGATGCAAGACCTGTGAATACGTTCGAGGCTTGGAATGTAACACCGCCATCATTTGAATAAGTTTTCGTTCCTGTGCCACCGGTAGCAGTTACAGTAATTGTACCGTTGGTTCCACCGAAACATACATCGGTTTTTGCAGTTGTCGCCGCCAGAGCAGAAGCTGGTTGACCGACTGTTACGTTTGTAAGCCATGTTTCTGATGGACATGTTGAACCTGCATCAACTGCAGCTACACTATAAGTACCTGCCGGAACGTTTATTGAGAATGGGTAAACACCAGCAACAGGCGCTCCGGATGGAGTAACCTGCGTGTAAACTTGGCTCGTTGTTGTATTGGTAACAACTAAACTACGCTGGCTTGTACCACCAAAAATAGATGCTGAAATAGAACCGTTACCGCCAAAGCACAATGCGTTAGCCCCCAACGAAGCAGCTTGTAAGTCGATTG
>CAYPVA010000091.1:0-7717 GCA_964414045.1 uncultured Lishizhenia sp.
CTGGTTTTTTTGCAGATTGATACAATTGGGTCATGAATCCTGGTTCAGGAATAATGCGTGCGGGAATTTTTAATTCGGTTGCTTTGAAAGCTTTGAGCTTAATTGGCTCATCAATATAAAGATTGCCTATTTTTTGCTGATCGACAAAAATTTCAAAAGATCCTGGCTTCATTTTGATGGGTACCCATAAATTGTTTTTTACTTCAAAACTTGCCGTGAACTGGACTAATTGCCCTGTGAATTGTTTGATAGAAGAACCGTTGTAGCTCACCAATTCTATAGGTTCTTCAAGGCTGGCACATGAAAATAGCGCAAACCCTAACAATACAAAAAAAGTGTTTTTCAATGTTTTCATTGTTGACTGAAATTTTTGAAAAAGTATGGAATCGTTTCAATTCCTTTATAAAAATTAAACAAGCCGTAATGCTCATTCGGACTATGAATGGCATCGCTGTCTAGGCCAAATCCCATTAAAATGGTTTTAAGTCCTAGTTCTTTTTCGAACATGGCGATAATTGGAATGCTTCCACCACTCCTGACTGGAATAGGTCTTTTGCCAAATGTTTGCTCATAAGCTTTTGCTGCTGCTGAATATGCAAAAGAATCAGTTGGGGTCACAACAGGCTCTCCTCCATGATGAGGATACACTTTTACGCGCACGCTATTTGGTGCAATTTTTTCAAAGTGCTCTTGGAATAAGCGGGTAATTTCTTCTGGGTCTTGGTCAGGAACCAAACGCATCGAGATTTTTGCAAAAGCCTTTGAAGCAATGACGGTTTTTGCACCTTCGCCGGTGTATCCTCCCCAAATACCATTCACATCAAGTGTTGGGCGGATAGATCCTCGTTCCATGGTGCTGTAACCAAATTCTCCATGTGTTTGACGCAAGTCTAAAGCCTTGCAATAAGCCTCTTCAGAAAACGGTGCTTTTGCCATTTCTGCTCGATCTTTATCGGATAACTCCACAACTTTATCATAAAACCCAGGGATGGTAATATGATTATTTTCATCGTGAAGGCTCGCAATCATTTGTGTGAGTATGTTAATTGGATTGGCCACACATCCCCCGTACAAACCTGAATGCAGGTCTCTGTTTGGCCCAGTAACTTCTACTTCCACATAACTCAAACCGCGCAAACCAGTCGTGATAGAAGGCACATCATTGGCCAACATACCTGTATCTGAAACCAAAATGATGTCGGCTTTTAATTTGGCTTTATTCTCTTTTACAAAAATGGCTAAGTTAGGGCTGCCGATTTCTTCCTCGCCTTCAATCATGAGTTTGACGTTGCAGGGAAGTTCATTGCTTTTGAGCATGGCTTCTAGTGCCTTCACATGCATGAAAAATTGTCCTTTATCATCGCAAGCGCCTCTTGCAAAAATAGCGCCTTCGGGATGAATTTCAGTGGTTTTGATGACTGGTTCAAATGCTGGACTATGCCACAACTCTAATGGGTCTGCGGGTTGCACATCATAATGGCCATAAACCAATACCGTTGGTAGGTTCGTATCTATGATCTTTTCAGCATACACAATTGGGTGCCCAGCTGTTGGATAAATAGCTACTTCGTCTAGACCTATTTCCCTTAAATGTGCTGATAAATGTGCCGCACAAGCTTGAACGTCTCCTTGAAAGGCTGGGTCTGCTGAAACAGACGGAATGCGAAGTAAATCGAATAATTCGGCCACAAATCTTTCTTTGTTTTGGCCAATAAATTGTTGCGTTTTTTCCATAATTTTTGAATGTTTCAAAGTTGCGAAAAATCGCGGGGTTTTGCTACGTCGTTGATTATATTAATTTTGTAATGCAACTAAATTGCCAAAAAAATCGTCAAACCGACAACTTGCGCATATGAAACACTTACTACAACTGCTTTTTTTGTTCACTGTTGGTTCTGCTATTGCACAGCCTATATCTGTATCAACTACCCAAACACCACAACAACTCGTGGACAACGTTTTGCTAGGTTTTGGTGTGACAGCATTTAACGTAACCATTAATGGCAACCCCGCGCTGGCCAATACAGCACAAGGCAATGTAGGTTATTTTACAAATACAAACCCGCTGTTTCCCATCAACAACGGGCTCATTCTTACAACCGGTAATGCTGCCGCAGCCGTTGGTCCGAATAGTGGAACCTCATTTACCAATAACAACCCAGCAACAGCATCAGTTTCCACAGACCCTCACCTCAACGACATTGCAGCCGGAAGCGTAACCAACGGTGTTGTCCTAGAGTTTGACTTCATCCCGTCCGGAGACACCCTTGTTTTCAACTACATGTTTGGCTCGGATGAATACCCTGAGTTTTCTCCTTCCTCTTTTAATGACGCTTTCGGTCTCTTTTTATGGGGCCCAGGCATTTCCGGCCCTCATGTCCTTGCCGGATATCCAAATGGCGGTGCCAATATTGCGACTATTCCTGGAGGAATCCCTGTAACGATTAACAACGTAGGTGACGTAAACAACACCCAATACTATGTTTTTAATGAAAGTAGCTCTACCCTTACCTACGGGGATGCGATTCAATACGACGGAACTACAGTTTTACTCACCGCAGCAGCTAGTGTTCAATGCAACCAATTATATCACATTAAGTTGGCTATCTCCAATGTTGGTGACCAATCCTATGACTCTGGCGTGTTCCTTGAGGCCGGCTCATTTAGTTCAGCGGCTGTTGACGTTGCTGTAGCCACAGTTTCCGGCGACACCACAATTATTGAAGGTTGTACTTATGCAGATTTTATTTTCACGCGCCCTCCAGGACAAGTTAACGACACACTCATTATCAATTATACAATTGGCGGAGTAGCACAACAAGGCATTGATTACAATACACTTCCCAATCCGATCACCTTCTTACCTGGGGAAGATACTGTAATTATCAACCTGACGCCAACACAAGACGGCATCAACGAAGGTTTTGAATCAGTTGTAATTACCGTTCAGCTTATCAACCCTTGCGGAGACACCATTACGTCTTCCGGAACCATATACATTGGTGAGGGCCCTATCATCAATATCACTGGCAATAACCCAACGGTTTATTGTGCTTCGGATAGCGTGTGGCTTGCAGCAAGCGCTTCTGGTGGATACGCCCCTTATAATTACTCTTGGGAAAATCTTGTGGGGGTTCCGCTCGGCACCAACGACTCTATCTCTGTTAGTATTGGTCAAAACGGAACCATGTACTATTTAGTGACGGCTACCGACAACTGTAATTTTACACAAACAGACACCGTATCCATTACCATGAACCAAACTTTGGCCATTGATACCATTTACATTGGCCCATCAACCTGTGTGCCTACTGGTTATGTTTCCGTACAAGCTACGGGGCTTCAAGGAGTTCCACAGTATACCTGGACAGGTCCAGGGCCAAATGGCTTCATCGATGCCTCTGTCTGGCAAAACATTCCTTCCGGATGGTACTACATTACTGTTGAAGACAACGTTTGTTCTGTTTCGGACAGTGCTTTTGTTGACCTACTAGACCCACCGGTAGCACAATTCAGTGCATCAATTAATGAAGGTTGCCAAACGCTAAATGTCACTTTTACCAATACAAGCCAAAATGCACAAACCTACGCTTGGGATTTTGGAAATGGTCAAACTTCTAATGCTTCTGGCCCGGTTAGCATGTCTTATGATGCGACACAAAGTCCATATGTTGTGACGCTGACTGCGCTGCAAGGAGCACAATGTACAGATCAGGCAAGCACAACAATTACTGTGTTCATTTGCGGCTGTACTAACCCAGAGGCCATCAATTACAATCCGCTTGCTACGGTTGATGACGGTTCATGTATTGTTCCTGAACCAGTGGTGATAGCGCCAAATGTTTTCAGTCCTAATGCAGACAACAACAATGAATTATTCTATTTAAACACTAAAAACGTAACGACGCTTCAACTCACTATTTTGAATAGATGGGGTAACGTTGTGTTTGAAAAAAGTTCGGTTAACCTCGTCAACGACAATCCATCATGGGATGGCAAGATTGATGGAGAAATGGCAAGCGAAGGAATTTATTTTTACACATACCTCGCAACTGGACTAAACGGTCAAGAGGTAAGTGGACACGGTTTCTTGCACTTGGTTAATAAAAAATAACGCTTGGGGTTTCGGAGCCTTTATAGGACCGCATTGTCTCGCCCAACTCGGCTATTGCTGATTGTTGGTATTCTTCTATTTTGCTTTCTTTTTTTGTGGCCTAGTCAGCGCCAAAAAGCAAAAGGTCCAATCGTTTTAGGGGGATGGTTGCGCTATAGCACCGTTGAAGAATTCAACACCTTGTTTCCACTTTCTTCTAATACACTTGATTATCAAAGAGCCCTTCAGTTGGTTTTTGAACCCGTACTCACTGCAGCAGATAATCAACGCGGTTGGGAGTATAATTTGGCTAAATCTATTCAGTTCTCAAAAGATCAAAAAACGATCACACTCCGTTTAAAACAAGGAATTTATTTTTCAAAAGATGCGTGTTTCAGGTTTAGCTCTCGTGAATTGACAGCCAAAGACCTTGCGTTTACGTTATCCTTTGCTTGTTCAAAAAACAGCTTGAATCAACAAAGCCACCTATTGACCGAACTGATTGTAGGAGCTAAGCAATTTTATTTAAGCAACAAGAGTCCTTTTGAAAGTACCGTGAGCGGTATTAAAGTCCTTGACAAATACACTGTAAAAATAAAGTTAACCGAAGCGTACAACCATTTCCTTTCTATACTCTCCAATAATAGTCTTGGTATGCTTAGCAGTGTTGCCGCCGATTATTATGGAACTGGTTTACCGGCACATCCGATTGGAACCGGCGCTTTTTTCTTGAGCTCAAAAAAAGGTGCCAAGCTCTTATTTATGCGCAATAAGGATTATTGGAAGTATGACCGTTTTGGTAACCAACTTCCTTATCTGGATGAGGTAAATATCTACACAGGGGTTTCCGGTTCGAAAGAACACAAACTGTTTTCTACAAATCAAACAGATCTTTTGTTTGACCTTCCTGTGAATCAATTGCCAAGTGCCTTTGGAACGCTACAAGATGCACAGAAAGGCAAAAATCCGCTGCACGAAGTCTACATTAGACCTTCATCAAAAATTCATTACCTCTATTTCAACACCATGAAAGGTGCCTTCCGACAGCTACTTGTAAGGAAAGCATTTTCATTAGTCATAGATCCAGTGCTCATTTGTGCTACTGATTTAAACGGTGAAGGTAGCCCAATGGGTGGTAAATTTATCCCTGAAAGAAATGGCTATCGCAATGAACTATTGTCAGAATTTCAAGCTGAAACGAGTCGCATTAAGGATAAATTACAATTGGCAAAAAGCTATTTAAAACAAGCGGGTTACGGAGAAGCTAACCCTTTCCCAACGGTTAATATGGCAGTGCGTGGGGTTAAAAACTCCGTTGCAGGAACATGGTGTAGAGCAGTTCAAAAAATGATTCAAGACAAGCTCGGCATATCTGTTAACTTAATTTACAGCAACGATATCAGTAAACAACTCTCGGACACAAATATCGATATTTGGAGAGGTGGATGGGTAGGAGATTATCCCGGTGCCGAATCTTATCTAAGGCTTTTTTATAGCGCTGCCCAGAACCCTGTTTTCTTTAAAAATAGTGCCGTCGATAGCTATTATTTATCTTCGATATTTGAACGTTCAGAAAGCCCTTTGCAAGTACTGGCTCAGAAAATGTGTGAAAAAGAAATCATAAGCAACTATGCGCTGATACCTGTGTATACCGAAGATTTCTTCGTGATTCATAAACTTCAAGTACGCGGTTTTCAATTAGCTGAATCCGGACTTGTAGACTTCTCAAAAATATACTTGAAAGGTATTTAAGCTTGATCGACTATCGTGGACTAAGCGTCTCTTCAACCCACGCCTTACCCCAATTTTCATGCTCAGTCTCCGACCATAATTCTGGGTAAAATATGCGCTTCTGAAAACGTGGCGGTAAATACTTTTGCCAATTGGTGCCCCCTGTGGCAGCGACATCTTTGTCTTGACGAGCCAAATAACGCACCGCTGATTTATAGTGTGCCAATGGCCAATTGATATTCACGTTGACATCGTTTTGTCGCAATGCATTTTTAACCGACTCATCAGCCTGATCATCTTTAGAAAGCCTCAAATAAACTTGCCAAAGATTTTTATGTTTACAGCGTTCGCCAAGCGCAATGAATTGGTCTTTATATTTCTGTTCAAATTGAATCAGTGTCAGCGTTTTTTTACCCGTGGCAACCTCTGTGGCGCCGGCCTTCCAATAAATGTTTTCAAATAATGAGGCAATATCTTCAACCCCGCGCATGTTTTCACGAACATCTTTGGCTACCAAATTGATGAAATCGGTGCTGTAAATTTCAATTTCGCGATACTGTGCTGATTGAAAACCCGAAGCGGGTAATAGACTCATTCTGAATTTTAAAAACTCGTCGCGGTCCATGCCGTCAATCATGATTTCAAAGCTTTTTACTAAAGCATCAAAATACCTGTTTATACGTGTGACACGATCAACAAAGTGTTGTTTGGTAAGTTCTGCTAATTCGCCTAAAGCTTCAAATTCTCGGAGTGCGAGTTTGAAATAAAGCTCTGTGATTTGATGGTACATGATAAAAACCACTTCGTCAGGAAAAGAGGTTTTCGGTTTCTGAAGGCTCAAAAGCGTATCTAGCTGAATATAATCCCAGTAAGTTGTGACATCCGCATAAAGCAAGCCCTCTAAATAGGCATTGAAATCTTCACCGAGCGCAGCATATTTCTCATGAAGTAAGGATAATTTCTCTTTGAGTTCTGGTGTGATTTCCATGACAAACTTTGTTGATATTGATGACCCGAAATTAAGGATTTTTATGCTCCAAGGAATAATTACTTTTGTGATAATTCAAACAACATGATCAACTATAACCCAAAACACTGGCTTTCTTTTATTTTTTCTTTTCACAAAAGCGACACGGCTCGTATGATGTGGAAAGAGCTGATTTATATTTGCCTTTTATCTATCGGTATTGCTTTCATTGAAATTAATTTCTTCCCGGAAGCAAAGTATCTCAAAAACCTTACTACCGTCTACTCCCTTCTCGGATTTGTAATTTCTTTACTGCTTGTATTTCGGACCAATACGGCTTATGATCGCTGGTGGGAAGGAAGAAAAATGTGGGGTTCTATCGTAAATGACACCCGAAATCTGTGTTTAAAACTACAAGCGCTAAACTTAACTGAACAGCAAAAAGCAAACTTTTTAAACCTACTTGTGGAATATCCTGTGGCTGTAAAAAATCATCTCAGAATTAAATCCTCAAGGCCACTTGAATTACAGGCCCAATTTAGAAAGGCCATTGAGGCACTTTTCGCGGCGCAACAAATTAGTTCAGAGCAATGGGCTTCGATACAAAGAGATTTAGATGGGCTTGTGAACTCGCTAGGCGCATGCGAGCGCATCAAAAACACCCCTATTCCTTTTTCTTACAGTTTATTTATTAAAAAATTCATCTTTATTTACGTCGTGACAATGCCTTTAGCGTTTGTGCCGCTATTTGGATATTTCTCTTCTTTTATTTCGACTTTCGTATTTTATGCTTTAGTAAGTATGGAATTATTGGCAGAAGAAATTGAGGATCCTTTTGGCGTCGACACCAACGACTTACCAACAGATCAAATTTGCCAAACAATTGATAGCAACTGTCGGGAAATTTTTAAATAGCAGCAACTTTT
>CAYPVA010000092.1:0-1181 GCA_964414045.1 uncultured Lishizhenia sp.
CTCGCCTTCGCTAAATCTTGCTGGGCAATGATAAAATAGTCAGTACCGTTGAGGCTCCCTTCGACGGTAATTTTACTTGGTGCAAAAATCCAGGCTTTTTGATCGCGGATAAATGAAACCCCGACCTCGTTGATAGATTTTGGTGTTTTGAATTCAATAACGGCCACCACATCTTGGTCATAGTAACCTTGGTAGTCGCCGGTTCTAAATTCATTTCCCCCAATTAGGCCGTCTATGAGCGCATCTTTTCCAGAAGCAGTATACTGATTAGAATACGTACTTTTTAATTCCAATTGGACATTCGGGTCTTTTTTGATAAAGCTTGAAGTGACTACGGCGCTCCAGTAATTTAATCCTTGCCTTTTGACAACTTGCTCCTTGTACCCCGCTTTGATGGAGATATTTGCATTGGAGTGAATGTAAAAAGGTTGCTGATAGCTTTGCCATTTTTGCCCATTTATTTGATAGAAGAGTTGGGTTGCTGTTTTCGTTGGATCACTTTGATGCAAACGTACTACATCAATTTCTATCAATAAAGAGTCATTAAAAACACGTTGTTCTGTCTTGATAAACGGTGTTGGCGCAAAAAATGCTTGTAATGCAAGTGGCTCTTGACTACTTGCATGCACACTTGGCGTTGCACTCATTTCAAATACCAATACACCGCCTTTCATGAGTGCCTCATGACTGATTTGCAGCTGTTCAAGTGCTTTGCCATTCCATGTGACAGACTTGATGTATTGATTTGCTTGATCCTGGTTGTCACATTTGATTTGAATGACCTTTCCATTTTCGAGTTTGATTTGGGCAGTAGTAACAAGCGGACGTCCGATTTGATACACTGGTTTTCCGGGTGTAACGGCATATAGGCCCAACGCACTCATGACATACCAAGCACTCATTTGTCCGCAATCTTCGTTGCCAGAAAGGCCATCTGGCGCATTCTGATACATTTCATCAAGAATCCGATCGACGTAGTGTTGCGTTTTGTGAGGCGCATTGGTAAAATTGTATAAGTAAGCCATGTGATGAGAAGGTTCATTGCCATGCGCATATTGACCAATAAGGCCTGTGATGTCTGCTTGTTCGCGGCCCGAGAGCTTCATTTGGGTCGTGAAGAGGCGGTCTAGCCAAAGTTCCAATGAATCGGGCCCTCCCAATAAATTGGTCAGCAATGGGAT
>CAYPVA010000092.1:1281-7687 GCA_964414045.1 uncultured Lishizhenia sp.
CTAGCCAAAGTTCCAATGAATCGGGCCCTCCCAATAAATTGGTCAGCAATGGGATGTTTTGCGGTGCATACAAAGAATATTGCCAAGAATTTGCCTCTGTGTAATTGAAATTCACTTCTGAAGGATCAAACGGTCCGTACCATTGTGCGCCTCTTCTTGCACGCATGAATTTGGTACTTGGGTCATATAAATTGACAAAATTAGCACTGCGTTTTTCAAAGTCTACAGCAGTTGCTGTTTGTCCCAAGGCTTTGGCCATTTGCGCGATACAGAAATCATCATAAGCGTATTCTAGTGTGCGAGATACCGATTCAGGTTCGTCGGCAGAACTAATGAAGCCTTTTTGTGCATAGGCGAGTTTGCCAAACTCATTGGCGTTGGCGGTACTTACCATTGCTTTGAGTGCTTTTTTGGCATCAAAATCTTGAATGCCTTTCATGTAAGCATCGGTGATGACACTCACACTGTGGTATCCGATCATGCATTCCGTCTCACATGCAGCGAGTTCCCAAACGGGGAGGTCTCCGCCTTCATCATATTGCCTGAGAAAGGTACGGATATAGGCACCTGTTCTTTTTTGGTCGATGAGCGTGAATAAAGGATGATTGGCTCTGTAGGTGTCCCATAAAGAAAACACGGTGTATTGTTGGTCTTTGAGGTCCTGAAGTTGATGAATTTGCTGATCTCGACCGCGGTAGCGTCCGTCGACATCGCTCATGAGATTCGGAGCAGTCATTGCATGATACAACGCGCTGTAAAATATACGGCTTGTTTCAGCGTCCGCTTGAATATTGATTTTATCCAATTCCTTAGTCCATTTACGGATATTATCTGCATAAACTTGATCCAAGGAAAAATGTGGTATTTCAGCATCTAAATTTGTTTTGGCACCTGCTTCATCCACGTGTGACATCCCGACTTTAATGAATAATTCTTTGGTGTCTGCTGGGAATTCTAATAAAAGTTTGAGTTCGCCATTTTGTGTCCTCAGCTCATGACTGATGTAAGGAACAGAAGTAGTCAGGTGGAAATAAAAATGCTGTTGGTTTGCCCAAGCCTCAGAAACCCTGTAGCCACTGATGTTTTGGGCGTCAATAATTTTGATGTTGCCGTCAAGCAGTTTGTCGCGGTAATTGAGGTCGAGTAGGATGTATTTTTTATCGGTAGCATTCAAAAATGTATACTGGTGCATTCCGGCTCTTTCTGTACAAGAAAGATTGACACGGATATTTTCATCCTCAAGCAAAACCTCATAGAAACCCAAAGCTGCCACTTCATTTTCGTGGCTGAAGCGAGCGCCATAGCCATTCGGGTCCTCAAATTTTCCCTTCCATTTGGCTTGGCCACTCTGCGGTACAACGAGTAGGTCACTGTAGTCCGGGACACCAGTGCCACTCAAATGTGTGTGGCTAAATCCGTAGATAATCGAGTCAGAATAATGGTAGCCGCCACAACCATCCCAGCCGTCAAAACGCGTATCTGGGCTAAGTTGCATCATCCCAAAAGGTGCACAAACTCCGGGGAAAGTATGTCCGTGCCCACCGGTTCCTATCAAGGGGTTGACCAAAATCATTGCCGGTGGGGTTTTTGTACCCCTACTTGGCGAAGGAACTATGTTTTGGGCTTTGTCGCTGGCTTTCTGCAGTTCCGGAAGCTGCGCCACACTTTGCAGTGCAACGAGAATGAATACAATGAGATGGAGTTTTTTCATGAATGAAATTTTCTCTTGTTGAGTTGACTAAAAGCTTTGATTTGTTTGCCGAAATAATCCCAAATGATCAAGCCATGGTATTGATAACGCTTCAGTTGAGCCGCTGTACGCAAGCGGTAATTTCTTCTAAAATGTCGGTATAAAGCCATGTGCGCTAAAAATACTTGCCAAGTCAATTGCGGCTTGCCTTTGAGTAAGAATTGAATAGCAGCTATTCCATCGAGCGCCATCCGGATAAAAAGCACCAAGAAAAGATAGCGCTGCTGATTTTTAACCAACATCCAGAGGCTATTTCTGAAGTTAAGAAATAATTTGCGAGGGTTATCGTAAGCTAAAGTGCCACCACCTAAATGATAGACAGTCGAGGACGGAATGCAGTAGAGTTTTCTTCCTTTATTGCCAAGGCGTAAACAGAGGTCAATTTCTTCCATGTGTGCAAAAAAAGCGGAATCAAAACCTGCTTCCGCGTGGAAATCTTGAGCCCGAATCAGCATGGCTGCTCCCGAAACCCAAGTTACTTCTTGGATGCTGTTGTACTGACCCTGATTTGTTTCCACAGTTTCAAATAAGCGACCACGGCAAAACGGAAAATAAAAAGAATCGAGGTAACCACCTGCAGCGCCAGCATGTTCAAAAAGAGTGTGGTCTCGATCCGATAATACTTGCGGTTGTACGGCAGCTACTTCAGGATTTACTTTGATGAAATCCAAAAGTGGGGTATCCCAATTTTGGCTGAGGCGGACATCGCTATTGAGAATGAAATAAAGGTCAAATTGACCTTTGAGTTGGTGGAGCGCTTGGTTGTAGCCTTCGGCAAAACCGTAGTTTTGCGGCAAAATAATGCGTTGAATCTGAGGATAGTTCTTTTCTAGAAAAGAAATGGAGTCGTCGGTGCTTGCGTTGTCGGCCACAAATATTTGCCAACCTGCACTATTTTCTACTACCGAAGGCAAATAGGTTTGTAAGTGCTGCCGGCCGTTGTAATTGAGGATGACGATGGCGTTTGACATCAGGGCTAATATTGACGGTAAAAATCGGCAGAATTACCACCGAAGTGCTTGACATTCATCATATTCGGATCATCAACCGTGCCATTTACTGTATTTCTTCGCGATAAAATTTGCTGCCATGCCGGATTTCTGAGTTCGCCAATCATGTCTGAATGTAACAAGCGATGGTTGTTGGAAATGAGATCTGGGTTATAGAATATGAAGCGCTTGTTGCTGTAAATACCGATTTTGTCATAAACCCAAATTTCATAAGGATATTCACTAGGCGAGGATTCTTTAACGACCACAGAATTAGGCTGACCGTACTTGAGGTAAACCCTTCCGCGATCCGTTTCAAAACCTTCCATGTAATTGTTGGCATAATATTTTTCTACCGAGCGCACTTGTTCGCGGTACTGAATCCATTTTTCGTATGCTTTATTGCCAGCGGTTTGATACCAGAATGCTTGCAAGTGTTTGCGCATCGCTACGGTATCTTTTGACTTGAGAACTTCGATGATTGTTCTGATTTCGCCTGGTTTTGCAATTGGGATCAGGCTCTCGAAGAAATAGGCGATACTGTCGGTATGAATTGAAGCTTGAAACGAAGGGTCAAGGAGCATGGAGGCGAAATCAAAGGCAGTTTCGATGTCGTTGTTGCGCTCAAAATCATAGGTTTGGGTTGCCGTTTGCTGTTTATTTAGGTCTGTTGCTGTGATTTGTAATTGGTATGATCCGGTCGGTAGTTCTGCTAGATTAATCTCTTGAAGGATGGGAAGGACTGTGGACGGAGTCAAAGTATCTTTGCGTTGAAGCAAGGTAAAATTTTGATTGGTTTTAGCGTCAACGACTTTGCGTTCGAGTAAGATGGGCCCCGTTGCGCCATATAATTCAGCGTAAAAAGGCAAAGAAGACATCTCTTGATTGAAGTAGTTGGAAAGTAAAGGCAGCATGTAATAACCCGACTTCACAAACCTAGATTCTTCCTCTGATTTGAAAGCTAAATCAACGATTTCGACACTCGAAAAGGCAAGTTGTTGATCAAGCGCTACAATTTCTACAGGAATAACGCCCTTGATACTGCTTTTAGGTCTATTGATATCTTCTAGATAAACCTGAAGAAAATAATTTCCTGGTTTGACTGGTGCGCGCAGGATTTCAATGAAATTATTTTGAGAGGAGTCCGAGGAAATAGGGGAGTCAAGGGTGTAAAGGTCTTTGAAAACAGATTGTTGTAGTGAATCTTTGAGTTCGATATCTACTAAAACCGTAGCTTTTGTACCCCCTGTGCATGGCTGAAATTCAATGGTGTAGCCTGCAAATTCAATGTAAATTTCAAGATAGGAGCCAATGCCTGGTGCATGAAATTGCTTGGTGTCGAGGTACGCCTTGAGTTGGGCTTGTGCTTTACTTTGAAAACCAAGAGCTAGTGAAAAAAAGAGGATCAGTACGTACTTCATGCTCCTAAAATTACGAGAAATGCGTTAATCTTCAATATTGAGCCTGATTTTCTGGCTAAGCTGACGATTATAGGTTTCTAGCAAATATTTAAAATAGTTGTCAGTACACTTTGAAATGCATTTGGTGTAGTGCTTGATACGGTGCTCGATGTGGTCTTGCAAGAGTTGTTGCAGACTGAGGGCGTGGTCGAGGTCTGTGGCAGAAGCTTCAATTGCCTCGAAGTGGTTGGCGATTGAAAGATCAATGGCGTCTTTTCCTTTTAAACCTTTGTCAATACAGGCTATATAGCAATCTTTAATAGAGAAAGCCTCAAGGATATCGGTTCTAATCAGTTTTTCAAATCCTTTTGGATACTCGTACTCGACTTCAAATTCCATATCTTCGAGTTCTGAAATTCGAGATTCCAAAAAGCGATCTGGGAAACGAAAGGCGTCTTGCCAATTGATGTAATCTTGCCAGTAACCAAAACGCCTTACGTTGTTCCCTAAATCGATGATTTTGAATTGGGATTTATTGGGTATGCGTCTGGAACCACGGCCAATCATTTGGTGATAGAGTGTCAAAGAACGCGTTGCACGGTTGATGATGATCGTCTGAACCGAGGGCTCATCGAAGCCGGTGGTTAGGATACCTACAGAGGTAAGAATGGCTCCGGGGGTTTCCTTGAACCAACGAATGACATCCTTGCGGTCTTTGTCCGAAAAGGTTGAGTCAAGGTGGCGGATATTGTACTTGAGTTTTTTGAAAGATTCTTCTACGCGTCGGGATGTTTCAATACCGGCATTGAAAATAAGTGTCTTTTCTCCGAGGGCGACCTCTTCATAGGCAAAAATGAGTTTTTCTTGCATGAAGTAGTTGGAATAGAGAAGGTCGCTCGAGCTGACCGTAAAATCTCCGTTGGAACCAATTTTTAGACCATGTAAATTGACATCGTAAGAATAAGTTTCAGCATCGGACAAATAACCGTCTGAAATGAGGTTTGAAATAGATTCTCCGACCAATAATTTGTTGTAGTGGTCTTTGAGCGGAAGGTTGCGGTTGCTACTAAGTGGGGTAGCGGTGACGCCCAAAATATTGGCTTCTTCGTAAAACTGAAATATTTTTCGAAAACTGTTATAGTGTGCTTCGTCGACAATGACCAAGCCTACATTTTCAATGAATTGATCATTTTCGTTGAGGCGATTATTGAGGGTTTCAACCATGGCAATATAACAAGTGTATTCGTCTTGGTCGTCGAGCGTTTTGACCTCAGAATTGATCACTTTATTGGCTACTTGTATGGCTGAAAGCTGCTTGGAGGTTTGGATCGAGAGCTCAATGCGGTGGGTAAGGATCAGTACTTTTTTGCCCCATTTTTCAATGTATTGTTTGGCAATCGCTGAAAAAATAACTGTTTTACCGCCCCCCGTAGGAAGTTGGTAAAGTAGGTTGAAGTTATTGCCGTTTTTTTGGAGTTCGTCTAGGACTTGAGAAACGGTTTTCTCTTGAAAAGGGTAAAGTTTTTTGGCTTCGTATAAATCGATGTCTAGCATTGGCAGATGGGAATTTTGCAAAAATACGGCCTTTTCCCTGATATTGCTAATTCAAACTAGGATTTCGTGAAATGTTGGAGTAAAATACCTGTTGCTACCCCTACATTCAATGATTCGGCGTCTCCAATTCTAGGTATTGTTATTTTATTGCGAAGTATTGCAGTCAATTCAGGACTAATGCCGCGTCCTTCATTTCCTAGAACGAGTAACTTTACTTTTTTTGCCGG
The DNA here is from genome assembly GCA_964414045.1 of uncultured Lishizhenia sp. Classification (GTDB taxonomy): domain Bacteria; phylum Bacteroidota; class Bacteroidia; order Flavobacteriales_D; family Crocinitomicaceae; genus UBA952. The sequence goes on from CAYPVA010000092.1 coordinate 7,202, forward strand.
GATGCTTTCAAAAGCTTGACCCTCCATAAAAGCACCGAATGCAGTTGCGTTATATTTTTCAATAAGGGGTGCTAAATCTTGATAATGTAATTGAACTCTAAATGCAGAGATCATGGTGCTATGAATGACTTTTGCATTGAGGTAATCTACCGTATGAGGTGAACAAAAGATATGACGGATGCCATACCAGTCGGCCGTACGGATGATGCTGCCTAGATTGCCAGGGTCTTGGATTTGATCCAACAAAAGTACCAAGCCGGTTTCGTCCCAGGGTGTCGAGCTGGGGTAACGCACCACGGCATTCACTTTTTTTGCTGTTTTAAGCTGTGTTATTTTCTGAAGTTCGTTGGTTGATGCCAGCAAAGCTGGTATTTCAGGGTAGTGCCAATCATTGGAAATACTTTGATCAATCACGAGCAACTCAATTAATTCAGGGAAATAACGCAAGAGATCTTTGATCAGCGTTTCTCCTTCTAAATAAAGGCA
>CAYPVA010000093.1:0-7683 GCA_964414045.1 uncultured Lishizhenia sp.
TCATTGCAGATACTTATGCGATTTCAGCCTCAAATCAGGCATTTTCTTCACCCGTTTTGCCTCTTGCAAATGCAAATTCGAATGATAATGATTTGAAAGTGGTTTTTGCCCTCCAGGAGGAAAATAGAAAAGACACTTCTCATACGAACAAAACTCAAGAAGAAGAAATTACACCAATAATCTCAAGGGATTATGTGAATTCACCTAAACCAATTGTAAAAAGCACGAAGCATTCAATTGGTTTACAATTTGGCGTGAGTGGCATCTTTTCTAGTTTTGAGGTGCCGAGCCAATATGCGTCAATTTCAGGTTATGATGCACTTAAATTTAGGACAGAGCGGGAATTATCTGAAAGACAAACCTCAAGTTGGGATTTCAACCTGCGCTATCAGTATCAGTTTGGAAAATTGGGCCTACAAACGGGGCTTAATTATTTGGAATGGGGCGAACAATACAAGTATGCGGTCATATCCGTGGAAGGAACCAATCGTTATCAATATGTCCAGATTCCACTCGGTGTTTCTTATCAAATACCCGTCAAAAAAGTCATTTTGCGCCCGGCGTTCGGTTTTGCAGTTGGTTATGGGCTTCAGACCAATGGAACATATATTTTACCGGAAAACAACGGTGTAGCAGTGGTTAACGCGAAACAAATTTCAAGTAATCTTTGGACTCAACTCGAGTTGGTGTATCAACTCAATGAGCAAATGTGTGTTTCCATTGCACCTATTTATCGCCAGACCATCGGAAATTTGGTTAATAACGGCCTGATCATCAACAAGTACCAATCTCTAGGCTTGTTGACGGGTTTGAGTTATAGGTTTTGATAAAAGCTATTAATAAACTATATTTGATTCTTTATCAGTGTAATACATGATTCGGAATCTTTTTATTGTTATAACTTTCTTTTTGAGCATTTTCTGCTCAAATGCTCAAGCACTTTCTGGAACATACACAATCGGTGCTGGTGGAACTTACCCCACAATCGGTGCTGCAGTTAGCGCCCTTACCACCAATGGTGTGAATGGACCTGTCATTATGAATATCTTACCGGGTACCTACAGTGAAAGCTGTTATATAGGCACTATAGCCGGCACAAGTGTGGTGAATAATGTTTTGTTTAAATCGAGTACAAATGACAGTACTTCGGTTACAGTTTCTAATACAACTTCAGGTACCTTACCCTATATTTTCAAGCTTGTAGGGGTAGCACATATTAATTTTAAGTATTTAACAATCAGCAGTATAGGCACATATGCCTTTCCGGATTTAATATCAATAGGTTACCAATCAACCGACATAAAAATCACTAATTGCAAATTTAATAACGGAAGAATCAATGTTTTATCCACAGGTGCAGGGACTTCAACTGCGGTAAATAATTTGTACATCGAACACAATTATTTTTTGAATTCTCCCAATTTTTTTATTCTCACATACAGCCCTTCTGCGCTGTGTAATAACACAAACATACGGTATAACAAATTCAATGGATCAGCCACCAAATGTATGCAATTGGCTCATTTGAGCAATGCCTTTATTATCGGAAACGAAAGTAATGTCTTGAACAACACCCACGAGCTCACTATTGCTTCTAGTATGGCTCCGATAACCATTGAAAAAAATAAATTTTACTCTACATCATCAACAGCCGCTATTGATTTAGCTACCATTACAACCACATTTGCAAATCGCGTGACAATTAAAAACAATATGGTGTCTAGTCAAGCTGGATTCAGCCTAAAATTGGCTATTACCGATGCAGATATATGGTACAATACTTTTAAAACAGCGGGTCTAACGACTACCTGTATGATGGTAAATTCAGCGAATTTTCACAGCATAAAAAATAATATATTTGAGGCAGTTAACGGCTATTGCATCAATTATCAGGGCAGTACGTACTTAAGTGTATCGAACAGTAATAATGCCTACTACAATACAATACCAAATCAAATATGGTTGACTTCCAGTTGGTGGGGGTACCCAGTAGCTCAATTTCAAACAGCATACCCAACGATAGAATCTAACAGTGTTTTTGGACAGCCTATTTATGCCAATCCTGGTGATTTACATCTTGGCATATCTTTTCCCCAAAATAATGCAGCAGTGCCAATTGCAGGAATCACCACAGATATAGACAATCAGCTAAGGAATTCAACTACTCCTGATATTGGTGCAGATGAATACACGCCACCAACGGGTAACAATAATGATATCGCCATCTTGAAAATTATAAGTCCGGATACAACGCTTTGCCAGGATCAAGATAACCTTATTGTAAGGGTCAAGAATAATTCATTTGACGTTTTTACAGTATTTACTGCAAAATGGTATCTGAATAATGTGCTCAAAAGCAGTGTGAGTATTCCTGTAAATATCCAACCAGGTGATTCCGCAAACGTCAATTTTGGAACTTTTGATTTCAATGAACAAACTTTTTACAAACTTAAATTTGAGGCAGTTCTGCCTAATGGTTTGCTCGATATTTTACCGGCGAATAGTGTGAAATCAATCAACTACTATTATGTCAATGACCTCGAAATCAAGTCAAGAAAGTATCTTGAATGTTCTTCACAAACTGAATTAGCAGTACCTCAGTTGGCTTACGGAAATTACGTGTGGTCAAATGCCCAAACTGCCAATAAAATTATAGTGACCAACCCCGGAACCTATTCAGTTACCTTACAATATATGGGAACTTGTACAGTTTCAGATTCAATCGTAATCAATTAATCATGCGGCAGATCCTTTTTCTAATTTTAGTTGTCAATGCATGGTTTGCAACAGCGCAAACACCGTCGTTCGTACATGAATTCCACGACACCAGCACCTCTGAGCTTACACGCGTAGAGGGAAGGATTGTGCTTGATGATGACAACATGATCCTTTATGGATTTATTAAAAAAGGAAGTCACCAAATGCCGGTGATTATGCGAACGAATAATACTGGCGATATTCTTTGGTCAACGTATCCGACCATCATGAATGGTTTAACTATTCCTAACCCAGTTCTAGAAGTATTTGCTGATAAATATGGCTTTGTATATGCTACCATGATCAACGGATTAAATTCGAATCGCTACCTCTGGCGTATCGAGATATCGACTGGTAAAATCATGTATTATAAAACTTTCAATCAAGGCTTGATTGGGGCGCTAAGCTTTGGTACATTTTTAGATTTTAAGGATTATGATTCCACCACGCTTTTAGGTTTGTATCGTTATCAAGTCAATGGAAGTTATTACCAGCGTTGTCTGGCAAAAATAAATAAGATTACGGGCGATACAACACAGACTTTGCTGGTTGGTACAAGCTACCAACGCCATGGCATAATGACTGATGATCAGGGAAACCTTTTAGTTTGGAATGATTCAATACTTACAAAATACAATCGTTTCAATACAAATGACGTGTTATGGCGTAAAAATATGACCACCACAACGCCGTTTTCTGCCGATAGAATAGATCACGCATATTTAAATTCCGAAGGTCAAATTATATTACTTGGAAAGAATTCGTCGTGGTCATCTTATTTCGCCGTATATAAGTTAAATGCACAAACGGGTGACGTAATTTGGAGTACCAAGCTTGAAAATTCAATTACTTATTCGTCTTTGGTTTTAAAGCAGATGCAAGAAGACGATAATTATGTATATTATTTGTTTGCGCATGCAGGTGTTGGTAGTGTTTTGTCAAACGTGTATATAACCAAGGTTAATAAAGATACGGGTGCTTTGATGTGGCTCACCAATCATCCAACTACACAGGTAAATGGTATATCGATGGCCTATAATAGAGCGGCCCTGGACTTCGGACTTACTTGTTCAAATTACATTAGTCTAACTGGATATTACGGTTCATCGAATTACGAGCCAGGTACTTGGTTTGTCATGAACATTGATAAAACTACAGGCGCTAAGCTCAATGATTTCACAGAAATGATCAATAATTATGCAGCTGGAGATTATCTAAGTGTTGGAAAGGTGATTTGGTCAACGCCGAGTAGATCCTTGGCTTATGGTACTTTAAATGAATCGGGTTATAATACTTGGGCACATCGTGTTGAATTCAATCCAGCTAATGGTCAAATTATAAAGGATGACCGCATCAATGCTGAATTTTCAAATCAGTCTTATGTTGTTCAGTTAGACCGATTTGGGGATACCAATTACGTCTTGAAACAACACGGAAACGAACTTGTTATTGAGGCGCGGAACAATCAAGACAGCATCATTTGGAAGACTAATTATCTTGATACGGGATCTGTTGTGGTTGGATTATTTGACGTTTCAGCCTCATATGTAGGGGCGGTAATTTCATACCAAAATCACCCGTGGTTGCCTTTGTACGGGACACCTACGGTAACCCACACCCGATACCTGGTATTTTCAAGAAATACAGGCGCTTTGATCAATACATTTATTCAAACCGTTGGATCTACTGACTTTTATTATCGCGAACTTGAAGTCAATGAATCAAATATGTTGGTGTTTTATCGACAAGCGGGAATGCAACTGATGAAGCGCTGGTCCTATGGTGCCACTACAACGGCTGCGTTAGCGCCCTTACCTAGTGAATACCTTAAAGAAGGATCCTTGACCAATACTGTTGTTAATTATGATGCCTATTACTACATAGGCGTGATCAGTGGAACAATTTATAAAATTCCAAAAAATGGGGGTGCCAATATTTTACTTAAAGTACTCCCAAATATCAAATCGATCAATGATATTTATTTAAAGGACAATGTGCTTTACTTAGTAGGCCAACACACGAATTTATCTGAACGAATTGTGCGTTATGACATCGCATCAAATACGTTTACCTATGATTTGAATTTTTCTCAGGGTTCAATCAGACGCATAGTTGAAAATTCAAATCAACATTTGATTTTAGCCGCACAACGTTCTAGTAAAATTCATGTGTTATGTATCAAGCCTACTACTGGGAATATCTTATGGCAATATTATGCAGATACAGTACAATACCCGAATTTAAAGTTTAGAGATTTAGCTGTCAATGATCAAAAGCAAGTAATTTGCCTTACAGGAGCAATTGTTTATGATACTACCCATACGGATGCGCTCATTAATTTCATAAACTATTACGGCGATCAACTGAGCTCATTAAAACTTACAGACTCACTCAATAAAAAGAGTTTTGGTTCGGTGGTCATGAGCAGTTCATCCAATCGCACGTTAGTGGGTGGTGCTTGGAATAAATTGTATTGGGATCAGAGTGGTTTTTTGAATGCATATAACCTTCAATTCTGTAATAGACAAATTACCCAAGATCCATCTAACTGCATTGGAATACCAGTGGCATTGCACGCTTGGTCCGGTACTTCTTATCAATGGTATAAAAATGGTGTGCTAATTCCAGGTGCTACCAGCCAAAATTTTACGCCGACCACGAGTGGATTATACAATGTGTTGGTATCGGATACTTGTAGTCAGGATACATTGATGGTCCCGTATAATTATGCGAATTTAACTGGAGTTCTCAATGTAACTATTGCTGGAAATAATTCAATATGTGCAGGGCAAAGTCAGGTGTTAACAGCTTCATCAGGAGCTACTTATCAATGGTATTTAAATGGGAGTCTTATTCCTGGTGCAACACAATTAAACTACACAGCGACCATACCAGGACATTATAATGTTTTAGTGACAAACGCAATTGGTTGCTCTGATACATCCGCACTTGGATTCAATCTTAACTTATTGCCACAAACAATAATTACCATACCTAATCATCCTGCTCAAGTATGTAACAATGCCTCACCAATACCCCTGGTTTTCTTACCAGCTGGCGGAACACTTTCAGGGCAAAACATTTCAAATGGCACGTTTAATCCGGCAGCAGGAAATGGTTGGCGGTATTTTCAATATACCGTAAGTCCTGTTGGAGGGTGTCCGGCTACTGCACAAGATAGTATTTTAGTAATGACTTTTCCTACGCAAGATCCGGCAATAACACAAGATGTTGCCAACTGTTTAGGTACACCTGTTGCTTTACATGCGCTTGCTGTAAACCCCTTGGGGTATCAATGGTATTTAAATGGTCAACAAATTGCAGGAGCAACTTCCAGTACATATGTCCCCTCCATTTCTGGACATTATAATGTAATGGTAACATTTGCATGTATTTTAGACTCTTCAAATTCTGGTTTAAACTACACGCTAGTTCAGCCGCAGCCACAAGTAACAATTTCAACCACTTCAGTGGAATATTGTCCAGGGGATACAATTATTTTGAGCACGCAAAACGCTTTAAACACTCAGTGGACTTTAAATGGACTTCCGATTTCTGGGGCTAATCAAACAAACTTCATTGCAACTGCCCCCGGAACTTATAATGTTCAATTAACCAATGCAAGTGCTTGTTCAGATACAGCAGATGTCAGTGTAAATATTCTTCCGCTGAATATTTTAGCTACATCTAACAATATTCCTTCAATGTTATGCGATCATGATGCACCGTTTAACGTAGAATTTCAGCCGACAGGTGGTATGCTAACAAGTTCCTCAACGGTAGGAACTACTTTTAATCCAGCAACCGCAAACCCAGGATGGCATTATTTTCAGTACCAACTCAACGTTACTGGTTCTTGTCCAGTGAATGTCACGGATAGTCTTGAATTACTTCCTAGTTCGCAATATATTTTGGATACTACAGTTTCTGATTCTTTGATCCTAAACGGTCAAGTATATACACAATCAGGTCAATATCAACAGCAACTTTTCGCTGCAAATGGTTGTGATAGTTTATTGACAATTCTCCTTACCATAGATCCACTAGGCATTCAAAACCTGTCAAAAAATACCTTTAAATTGCTGCCGAATCCAAATAACGGTAATTTTCAATTGGAGGTCCCAGATAAAAATAAGTACTTAGTTCGTTGCTTAGATAATTTAGGTAGAGAAATTCAGGCATTTCAAATAGGAGGTCAGCAGAGTTATCAAATCAATCAATTTTCGTTTTTAGCGCCCGGTTGTTATCACTTATTACTAACGTCCAAAGACGCCACAATAAACCTTTCGTTAATCATTGAATAAGGGATCAAAAATTCTTAGTGTATAAATTACACTAAGTAAAAATTTCTGCTAACTTTGGCTTAACAACCTAAACGTAAGCTATGTCGTCTATTATCAGTGGAGTTGGCAGTTATTTACCTACGCTTCGCATTACCAATCAAGATTTTATTGCACATCGTTTTTACAAAGGCATTGATCTGCCTTTTGAAGATAGTAATGAGGTCATTATCCAGAAGTTTAAAGAAATTACGGGCATAGAGGAACGCAGGTATGCTCAGAAAGAGCAAACCAATTCTGATTTAGGGATCATTGCTGCGCAAAATGCAATCAAAGCTGCACATATCGATGTAGAGCAACTCGATTACATCATCTTTGCGCATAATTTTGGCGATGTGCGTTTTGCATCGAATCATTTAGACATGTTGCCTGCTTTGGCAGCCAGGGTGAAGCATGCACTCGGTATTGAAAATCCAAATTGTGTGGCTTATGATATGCTTTTTGGTTGCCCGGGCTGGATTGAAGCGCTCATTCAAGCACATCTATTTATCAAAGCAGGTGCGGCTCAACATTGCTTAGTGATTGGTTCTGAGACTTTGAGTAGAGTAGTGGATCCGCATGACCGCGACTCCATGATTTTTGCTGA
>CAYPVA010000094.1:0-7596 GCA_964414045.1 uncultured Lishizhenia sp.
GTGCCATCTTGCGCATCCTACACTTTGTTCAAGAAGAATTTGGTTGGGTGAGTGTTGGTGCCATGAATCGCGTTGCACAAATTTTAGACATACAGCCAATTGAGGTCTATGAAGTAGCCACTTTCTACACGATGTTTCACCTTGACCCTGTCGGAAAAAATGTACTCGAAGTATGTAGAACCGGGCCTTGTCAACTTGTAGGTTCAGATGACCTGATTGCTTACATAGAACAGAAACTCGATATCAAAGTTGGTGAAACCACCAAAGACGGCATGTTTACGCTCAAAACTGTAGAATGTCTTGGCGCATGTGGTTACGGCCCAATGCTCATGTGCAAATACAAGTTTTATGAGCACCTCACCAAAGAAAAAGTCAACGAATTACTCGACGCCATGCGCGACGCTTCCCAATCTTAAATCAAAATGGCTAAAAAACTACTTTTAGAACACGCTGATGTGCCTGGTATTGCTTCCTACGAAGTATACCGCAAGCATGGTGGCTACGCCTCTGTTGAAAAAGCACTCAAATCAATGAGTCCTGACGAAGTCGTGGAGGAAGTCAAGAAATCTGGTTTGCGCGGACGCGGAGGAGCAGGATTTCCTACCGGAATGAAATGGTCCTTTCTCGCAAAGCCTGAAGGCGTTGAAAGACACCTCGTTTGCAATGCCGATGAATCAGAGCCCGGTACTTTCAAGGACCGCTATCTGATGGAAAAGATCCCACATTTGCTGATTGAAGGCATGATTACTTCGAGTTATGCACTCGGTGCGCGAAGGTCATACATATACATCCGCGGTGAATTCATGTATGTACTGCGCATCCTTGAAAAAGCTATTGCAGAGGCCTATGCCAATGGCATGCTTGGTAAAAACATACTTGGCTCGGGCTATGACCTCGATTTAGTCGTAACACCCGGTGGAGGCGCCTACATTTGCGGTGAAGAAACAGCTCTTTTAGAATCCTTGGAAGGAAAACGCGGAAATCCGCGCATGAAACCACCGTTTCCGGCTGTCAAAGGACTTTGGGGAAATCCTACGGTAGTAAACAACGTAGAATCCATCGCAGCTGTAGTCCCGATTGTGAACCATGGTGGTGAAGCCTATTCAAAGATCGGTATCGAACGCTCAACAGGCACCAAACTCATTTCAGCAAGTGGCAATTTAGTAAGACCAGGTGTTTACGAGATTGAACTCGGGCTTTCCGTTGAAGAGTTTATATACGGTGACGACTATTGCCGAGGTATTGCCAATGGTAAAAAACTTAAAGCATGTATTCCTGGAGGTTCTTCCGTTCCAATCTTACCACATTTCTTGGTAACTAAAACCGCTAACGGTGACCAACGCCTCATGACCTATGAGAGTTTATCTGACGGAGGTTTTGCAACAGGATCCATGTTGGGGTCTGGTGGTTTTATTGTATTTGACGAAGACCAATGTATTGTAAGAAATACTTGGAATTTTGCCAGATTTTACGCCCATGAGTCTTGTGGACAGTGTTCGCCTTGTCGCGAGGGCACTGGTTGGATGGAAAAAGTGCTCTACCGCCTAGAACATGGCACTGGTACACTTGAAGACATCAGTTTACTCGAAGAAATCAACAAAAAAATTGAAGGCAACACCATTTGTCCGTTAGGAGATGCTGCTGCTTGGCCTGTTGCCGCTGCGATTCGTCACTTCCGTGAAGAATTTGAATGGCACGTAAAGTCTCCGCAAGAGGCTCAGACAAGAAATTATGGTTTAATCCAAACACCGCTTGAAGCATAGTCTTATGATAAAAGTAACAATTGACGATGTCGAAATAGAAGTAGCACCAGGAACCACTATCCTGAATGCTGCCCGACAAGCTGGTGGCGATATCGTGCCACCTGCCATGTGTTATTACAGCAAATTACCAGGCACTGGAGGCAAATGCCGTACCTGTTTGGTCGAAGTAGCTGCAGGTTCAGCCGCTGACCCACGCCCAATGCCCAAACTTGTTGCATCTTGTTCTACGCAAGTAATGGATGGCATGATTGTCAAAAATAAAACCTCAGAACGCGTTCATGAAAACCGCGGCGGTGTTGTTGAATTTTTACTGATCAACCACCCACTCGATTGTCCTATCTGTGACCAAGCAGGCGAATGTCATTTACAAGACCTCGGCTACGAGCATGGTTCGGCCAAAACGCGTTTTCGCGAAGAGCGCCGCACCTATGCACCTATTGAAATTGGCAACAAAATCAAGTTACACATGAACCGTTGCATTTTATGCTACCGATGTGTGCATGTCGCCAATCAACTCACTGACCACCGCGTACATGGTGTATTACACCGCGGAGAACATGCCGAAATTTCTACTTACATCGAAAATGCCATTGAAAACGATTTTTCAGGAAACATGATTGATGTTTGCCCAGTTGGCGCACTCACTGACAAAACATTCCGTTTTAAATCGCGTGTGTGGTTCCTCAAACCAATGGAAGCAGAATGCGCTTGTGAAAAGTGCTCTGGTAAGGCTGTACTCTGGATGTTTGGCAACGAAATCTATCGCGTCACAGCTCGCAAAGACAAATATGGCGAAGTAGAAACCATCGACGATAAAACAGCCTGGATTTGCAACGATTGTCGTTTTGACAAAAAAGATCCAAACAAATGGAACATCCTCGGGCCAAGAAAAATCGATCGTCATTCCGTAATTTCTCAAGGGAAGTACGCCACTAAAAACGATCAAAATCCTCAATTGCTTCGCTAATGGATACTGCATTACTCATCGAAAAATCAATTCTAGTAGTTTTGCTTTTTCTCGTTTCATTAGGAGCAGCGGCCTACATGACCTACTTTGAACGCAAATTAGCGGCCTGGATTCAAGATCGCGTTGGGCCTGATCGCGCCGGTCCTTTCGGAATATTGCAACCGATTGCCGACGGTGTCAAAATGTTTTTGAAAGAAGATTTCATTCCGTCAAAAGCAGACAAATGGCTATTTATCATTGGCCCAGGTTTGGCGATGTTTACTGCACTCATTACAAGTGCCGTGATTCCATGGGGCCCTAAACTGCATCTGTTTGGCCGCGACATCACCTTACAAGTTGCCGATATCAACATTGGAATCCTTTACGTATTTGGTGTCATCTCTATTGGCGTGTACGGAATCATGATTGGTGGCTGGGCTTCCAATAACAAATATTCTCTTTATGGTGCCATTCGTGCGAGTTCGCAAATGATTTCCTATGAATTGGCCATGGGTGTTTCTGCCATCACTATCGTACTGCTATCTGGATCTTTGAGCCTTAACGATATCGTAAATGGTCAAAAAGATGTCTGGAATATTTTTTACCAACCCTTAGCATTTCTTATCTTCTTCATTTGTGCATTGGCTGAGCTCAATCGTGCGCCATTTGATTTACCTGAATGTGAATCAGAATTGGTGGGTGGATACCACACAGAGTACAGTTCTATGAAACTCGGTTTGTATTTATTCTCTGAATACACTTCTATGTTTGTGTCTTCTGCCATCATGTCTATTCTATTCTTTGGAGGTTACAACTTCCCTGGAATGAGTCATTTTAGCGGAAACACCTTGGCAATTCTAGGCATACTTGCATTTGCCATCAAAATCTTCATCTTTATTTTCGTCATCATGTGGATCCGCTGGACTATCCCGCGTTTTCGTTTTGACCAACTGATGCACCTCGGATGGAAAACTTTGCTTCCACTTTCCTTGATTAACCTATTAATCACCGGAATAGTGATCGCATACCAAAATGGTTGGTTTTAATTTGAATTGAAAAAATGGAAAGTCTTACCAATAGAAAAAAAGTAGTTTCTGACAAACCCATGACCTTATGGGAAAAGATTTATTTGCCAGCTATCATCAGCGGAATGATCACCACATTCAAGCATATGTTGCGCAAGCGTAAAACGGTCAAATATCCAGAAGAAACGCGCGAATTTGCTCCTGTTTACCGCGGGCAGCACGTCCTCAAAAGAGACGAGCAGGGTCGTGAAAACTGTACGGCTTGTGGCCTTTGTGCCGTAGCATGTCCGGCTGAAGCGATTACCATGACCTCAGCTGAGCGTCAAAAAGGCGAAGAAAAATTATACCGTGAGGAAAAATATGCTGCAACTTATGAAATCAATATGTTGCGCTGTATTTTCTGTGGTTTGTGTGAGGAAGCTTGCCCTAAAGAAGCTATTTTCCTGACTGATCGTTTGGTTCCGACCTATTTTGAACGCGATAATTTTATTTACGGTAAAGATGTGCTTGTTGAATCTTTGGATCAACGCATTGATATTACCAAAAGACAACACACCGGAAAACGTTCTCAATCATGAGTTTACAAGTCATTTCAATCATTCTCGGAAGTCTTACGATTGCCTCTGCCCTAATGGTAATCCTAAGCAAGCATCCTGTTCGCAGTGTCATCTATTTGGTTGTTACCTTTTTCTTTGTCACTTCGATGTACATCATGATGAACGCTCAATTCTTAGCCATCGTCAATATGATCGTCTATGCTGGTGCCATCATGGTACTTTTCTTATTCGTTCTGATGCTCCTCAATTTAAATAAAGAAGTAGAACCGCTAACGAACCGTGGGGCGCAGCTTTCAGCTCTGATTGCCGGTGGCAGTTTGTTTTTGGTTTTAATTACGGCATTGAAAGAAACCCTGATCTTGGGGCAAAATTACCGTTCCCAAGATAGCTCAATTGGTTTGGTCAAAGAACTCGGGCATTTACTATTCTCAAAGTATATTGTCGCTTTTGAAATCACTTCTATTTTATTTATTGCAGCTATGGTCGGGGCTATCCTTCTTGCCAAGCGCGAAAAACAAATCATTGAATAATATGCAAGCAGCTAATAGCATCGGGACTTCTCTCGATTTTTTCTTATTTGTAGCTTTTGCGCTTTTTACGATAGGTGCAATTGGTGCCATGACCCGCAAAAACATGATTGTTTTACTCATGTGTATTGAACTCATGTTAAATGCAGTCAACCTCATGTTAGTGACTTTTTCAACTTACTACGGAAGCGGAGATGCACAAATTTTCGTGTTTTTCACAATGGTTGTCGCAGCTGCTGAAGCCACAGTTGGTCTCTCGATCATCATTATGGCATACCGCAACCTCAAATCCATTGACATCGATATGTTTAACCAATTAAAAAATTAATCATGGCCAAAGACTTGACACTTATTCTCATTCTCGCTTTGCCTTTAATTGGTTTTGTTATCAACGGTTCAATTGGCAAAAAACTACCGAAAGTGCTCGTTGGAGGTCTGGCAACTAGCGTTGTTTTCGTGGCTTTCCTCCTTGCCCTGACCCTTTTCAACGGACTCAATGGCGTTCAGATTGTTCGACTTTTTGAAATCTTAAATTACGACCAAATCCACATCAATGCCTCCTTCCAAATTGATGCACTGTCCATTTGGATGACACTCATCATCACTGGAATTGGTTCTTTGATTCACTTGTTCTCCATGGGCTACATGAGCCATGATCCGGGCTATCACAAGTTTTTTACCTATCTCAACTTGTTCATCTTTTCGATGCTCTTGCTCGTGTTGGGCTCCAATTATTTCGTGCTCTTCTTTGGGTGGGAAGGTGTAGGTATGTGCTCTTATCTACTCATCGGATTTCATTACAACGACGCTCAAAAAGGAAAAGCAAATAGTTTAGCGGCTCGCAAAGCATTTATCATGAATCGTATTGGAGATGCAGGTCTTTTGCTCGGTCTATTCATGTTACTCGGTCAGTTTGGCACACTCGAATTCCAAAAAATTGGAATGGCTTTAACTGCACAACCCGCACTGCAAGGTGGTGCAATGATTTTGATCACGCTTTGCCTCTTTATCGCAGCAACAGGTAAGAGCGCACAAATTCCGCTCTTTACATGGCTTCCGGATGCCATGGCTGGGCCTACTCCTGTTTCTGCACTCATTCATGCAGCCACAATGGTTACCGCAGGTATCTATTTAACAGTGCGCTCCAATTTCCTATTTGAACTCGCCCCTTTTACCAAAGAAATCATCTTGTATATCGGTCTTGCAACCACTTTAGTTGCCGCATTTATGGCCCTGCGTCAGAATGACATCAAGAAAGTTTTGGCGTATTCGACCGTTTCACAATTAGGGCTCATGTTTGTGGCTTTAGGTTTTGGTGCTTATACGGTTGCCTTATTTCACGTAACGACTCATGCCTTCTTTAAAGCTTTGCTTTTCTTAGGTTCAGGTTCTGTGATTCACGGGATGCACGAAGAACAAGATATTCGTAAAATGGGTGGACTCGCCAAACTTATGCCAATTACGCATTTTACTTTCCTCATTGGCACCATGGCGATCGCAGGAATTCCATTTTTATCCGGATTTTATTCAAAAGATGAAATTCTAGCGCAAGCATTGCACCATAACCCTGTAGTTTATGCCATTTTAGTAGTCGCTGTTACCATGACTGCTATTTATATGTTCCGTCTTTATTTCTTAACTTTTCACGGTGCATTTAGAGGTGGCGACGCCTTAAAAGCAAAAGTACATGAGAGTGGTTTATCGATGACGCTTCCACTTATTGTATTAGCATTTCTTTCTGTTTTTGGTGGCTTACTCAATTTACCAGGATTATTTTTCCATGGCGCCGCACATTGGTTTGATCATTATTTGAGTGCTGGTACGTTTGGTTTGTCTGAGGTGCATAACGCACATCTTGATTTCAATACAGCTATCGGACTCATGATTTTTGCAAGTATCATTGCACTTGGTGTACTTTTCTGGGCTTTGAGCAACTACGCTAAAAACGGTGCCCAAGCCAAAGCTGACGACCAAATGAATGCTTGGGAAACGCTTTCAGCTAAAAAACTATACATCGACGAAATCTACGACCTCCTTTTTGTACAACCCTTACTCAAAATGTCAGCCTTCATTTCAAGCGTATTTGACATTCAAATTTTGAGAAATGGCGTTTATGCTTTGGCAAATGGTGTGGTCAATACGGCTGCACAGACGCGCAAATGGCAAAATGGCTTGCTTAGCTCTTATTTATTCTGGATGGTTCTTGGAATCATTTTATTTGTTAGTTATTACATTTTAAAAATCTCGGTTTGGCACTAATTATTTTACTTCCACTCGCTTTTAGTTTGCTCGCTTGGTTTTTGCCAAGTTCCATCACTCGTCTGGTAGGGCTAATCAGTAGTTTTGCGACACTGGCTTGGAGTATAGTACAACTCAGTTCTTTTGACCCTGAAGCCACCCTCTATTTTGACTTAGGTTTACGTATGGTGCGTTTTTCAATGGACAGCCTTGGCTTTACCATGGTTCTGCTTACGAATGCAGTTATCTTTTTGATATTTCTGGCCAATTTTCAAAGAAGCATTGTACACGAAACACGCTTCACGGCTTTGACTTTATTGATGCAGTTTGGCCTCGTTGGTATTTTCACGAGTAATAGTATTCTCGGGTTTTATATTTTTTGGGAGCTCACCTTACTACCTGTTTTCCTCATTTTATTTTGGTTTGGTGCATTTGAAAAACAAAAAGCACTCCTTCAGTTCTTCCTGTATACGCTTTTAGGTTCGCTTGCTATGCTTTTGTCTGTCATTGGACTCATGCATTATACCAATCAACAAAGTT